>PWME01000134.1 GCA_003559235.1 Mollicutes bacterium
ACGATAACCCCGACAAAGATTTGACCAAATACGTGACCAACCGCGCCCATAATACTCACACTAATTAAGGAAAAACCACGCATTGATTTGAAGATTACCATTAAGAAGAAGCCAACGATACCACCGACTAAACTCGTAAAAAAGGCGATTGAAAACAAGCCCACTGCCAATTGTCCTACCAAGATAATTCTAAGCATTAACAAAGCAAAACTATCGCGTAATCCATACGTATATAACACCGTCATAACAACCACATTCGCAAGTCCAATCCGGATGCCACCTGCACCAATTACAGGGCCAAGTAAAAGCGCAAAAGGTTGTGTCAATGCTTGCATGGTAACACGCTCAACAATATTGAGAACCACACTCACTGCAAGCAGTATGGCTAAAAACGTTAAGCGACGCGTTTGCATGATGGATCACCCCCGATGTCATAAACAATCACTTAAGCGCACCTGTGATAAAGTACGCAGCCCCAACCATACCCGGTCCTGTTTGGATGGCGATGACTGGAGAAATAGGCGCAACGAGGGTTTTGTGGGGTGGCAATGCTTCATCAAGTAAGGCTTTTAACTGTTTATGCCCTTCGAGCTGGTCACTGGTGTTGTAAATAATAACATAATCCGAGTGATCTTTAACACCTTCTA
This sequence comes from Mollicutes bacterium, assembly GCA_003559235.1. Classification (GTDB taxonomy): domain Bacteria; phylum Bacillota_I; class Bacilli_A; order Izemoplasmatales; family Izemoplasmataceae; genus PWME01. The sequence continues at coordinate 648 of PWME01000134.1, forward strand.
TAATCCATTCAGCCATACGCTCAATGGCTTTATTGCGCGTACGCACCTTTTCAAAAGGAACAATACGCCCGTCATCATTTAATGTTAATATCGGTTTAATTTTAAAGAACCCTCCAAAAAATCCCCCAATGCCTGATAGACGACCATTTTTTACAAGATGTTCCAAATCATCAACCATAAAGAACTGTTTGCGGTTTTCACGTAACGTCTTTAATGTGCTTATAATATCATCTGAAGTTTTTCCCGAATCAATCATTTTTAATGCTTCGAGGGTAAAGAACCCTTCGCCAATCCCGGCATTTTTTGTATCAAACAGTGTAATTTCAAGCGCACCTTCATACTGATTCTTACCCATTTGCGCGGTTTGATAAGCCCCTGAAAGCGTGCTCGATAGGGTAATAACAATCACTTCTTTATACCCTTTCGCTTCAAGGGATTCATACGCACGGATAAAGTCACCAACCGATGGCATGCTTGAGGTGGGCACGAGATCTTTATGTTCTTGAAGCTTTTTATAAAATGCCTCACTATCCATTTCCACGTAATCTTTATATTGTGTTTCTCCCATAATAATATTGCTGCGTACAATAGTGAGGTTATCAGCTTCAATATTTAAGTAATCAAGACAACTTGTGCTAATCGCGATGACGGCAATGGATTTCATGATTACTTTTCTCCTTTTTTATTTAGCAGTTTATAAAGTAATGCGGCGGGCCAAAACAAAATACCAAGCGAAGGAATCACAAACCAATGCCCTGCGACATCTGGTTGAATATAATAAAGGTTTACGAAAATCAAAATACCAATAATAAGTGCACTAGCAATTAATGAGAAAAGCAAATCGTTTGTGTAGTGGCGAATCGTTTTATTGCGTTTATAGCGACGCACTTCTTTGTCTGCAAAAGGTTTGTAATAATCATCGAGTTCACCAAACTCAACAATCGCTTTATGGATTGCTTCTTTTTCATCTAAGCCACTTTCTTTTAGGTCTTCAACTTTCTCTTTAAGCATTTCAATAAGCTTCGCTTGTGCATCATCATCTTCAACGTTTTTAAATTTTCTTTTAAAGAGTTGTTTGACGAACGTTTCAATTGCTTTCATTGTCATCCTCCATGAGCTGTGCCATGAGCGTTTTTAACGTCTTCCATTCGTCTAGTTTTTCTTTGAAATATGCTTTGCCAAACGTAGTAATTTTGTAATAACGGCGTTGACCACCTTTAGACTTGGTGCCAATATATGAGGTAATCATTTCGCGTTTTTCAAGACGCTGAACAACGGCATAAAGCGTGGCTTCTTTAATGGTGAAGGTATCTGCACTTTGCGCCTTGATTAAGGCCGCAATTTCATACCCATAACAATCTTTTTCGATTAATAGTTTTAAGATAATACCGTCGAGGTGCCCACGAATAATATCAGAACTTATTTGCATGAAAAAAGCACCTCCACATATGTGATAACTTATTCTACCAAATAAGCTATACAGTGTAAAGGTGCTTAAGGCTCAATACTGGTTTTTAAAATACGAAAGCAATTTTTCTAAAGAATCAATGAGAACACGGTTGTCTTCTAGTTTCAAATCTTCAACCACTGCATCAATCATTTCATCATGAAAATCTTCGTGTACTTTGAGCACTTCCCGTGCTTTTTGCGTCAGTTTTAAGTACACTTTGCGTCGGTCATGTTCATCCCCATAACGTACACAATACTCTTTGGCGACAAGACGATTAATCGAAGCGGTAACCGTCCCAACCGTGACGCGCAATTTTTTCGCGATATTTGACATCGTCGGTGGATCCGATTTTTCAATGGCTTCTAAAACGTGGACTTCATTCATTGATAATGTGACCCCACGTTCACGTAAATTTTCCTGTTCGATGCTTAATATGTGATTAAACAGTTCCACCAACAGTTCATTAATCACGACTTTTGGATCATGCGTCATGCCCATCCTCCTTGTCTTGGTTAAGCAATATTTTTAGGCACCCACCCGATGGCTAATGTGCCGGGTCCAGCGTGCGCGCCGACAACGGGTGTTAACGGATAATCTTCAACGGTTTCTATATCTGGTAATGCCTCATGCAGTTTTTCGCGCACCAGTTTTACTTCTTCTGGTGCATTGGCATGGGCGATAAATACGGTATTGTTTTTGGTGTGATGATCCTGTGCATATTTTTCAACAATACGGTTAAGGGCTTTTGAACGCGTACGAATTTTTTCCACTGGTTCAAT
>PWME01000045.1 GCA_003559235.1 Mollicutes bacterium
GAAGTCACCTTCGGTTTGGCTTTTCATCACGATAATAATATACAATTTCTGACAAATTGTCAAGCACTATGTATCTAAGATAGTGTAAAATGATATTGGAAAAATAAAAGTAAGCTCACTTTGATATAATGAAGTCGACGAAAACCCACAATCAAAGGAGCTTACAGTCATATGATAGCACAAAACGTCGATAGAATATTCAATGAAATGCTAAAAAATCAACTAAAAACCCCTAACATCATGGGTATCACCCATAATTACATCTCGTTTTTCATGCATCAAGAGCGCATTACCCATGAAAAACTAAGAAAAGCATTGGCTTTAACCTATGAATTTATCGATAAAACCTTCAAATCTAGTCCTGAAAGACGTAAAAACTACTACACAAAAGGCATTAGACCAAGAACTTTAATGACATTGTGGGGTGAAATCCGCTTTGAACGCGAGTATTATGTCCCCAAAAACGGTGGTGAAGGGTTCTTTTATGTCGATCGTCTCCTCGATTTACCTAGACGTGACTATTATGACCCTCTTATTAAAGCGTTACTCATTGAACACGCCGCGAGCGATGCTTACGGAAAAGCTGGAAAAGTTGTTGGCGCGATGATTGGCGAACGATTCACTTTCAATAATTCTTCTAAAATCATTATCCCAAGACAAACCGTACGTAATGTTATCTTAAGCGCTTCATTAGACGATATAAACAATAACGAGCCAATGAAGCGCGCAGAAACGCTCTATATCCAAATGGATGAAAAGTACGTTGCACTGCAACGTGAGAATGCCAAAAAGCATGAGGTCAAAGTGGCGGTTCTCTATACGGACATTGAAAGAGTTGGCAAAAAGCGTCATCAGTTAATTAACCGTAAAGTATTCGCAACGACAAATAAAGCTTTTACTTTAAGGCGCCAAATTGCCGATTACATTGCCTCTACTTACGATACAGATGCACTTAAACAAATAATCCTCACTGGAGATGGCGCTGAATGGATTAAAAAGTCTCCACCTGAGTTCTTATTTCATCCTAATATGTCCGTTCAATTCGTTTTAGATCGCTTTCACACCCAACAAGCCATCAATCATATGAGCCTAGACGAGACCAAGCGCCTTGCTTTAAGCTATTGTGTGCGTCAGGACGAACCACATTACTTTGAATCCGCCTGTGATTCGCTCAAGACTACCGAGCCAGAGCGTGAAACAATCATCTCTGAAAAACAGCGCTACTTAACTGGCAATTGGCAAGCAATTCAAAACCAGAAACTCCCATTATTTAAGGGATGTAGTATGGAAGGCCATATCTCACATATAATCGCTGCGTTATTCGCTTCAAGGCCAAAAGCTTATAGCATGCGCATGCTTAATACGCTTATTGAGCTTAGACTAGCGCACGTGAATAATGACGACATAAAGCGCCGCTACTTAGAATTCAACACGGATTATTTTCATCAACCACTTATCGACATTGAGACAGCTCATAAAGATTACACTCCAGCAACCCCTGCCACAGCTTGGCAAAGAGAACTGATGAAATACATCAACACGCAAAGATTTGATCAACTTAAGTACATTTAGTTCTATTAGCGATTCATTATATCAAACTTTTTCCAACAAGACTTTACACTAAGACTCGATAGAGATAATAAACAGAAAATCCGCAAACTGACTTCCGTCATTTCCGAAAACTTTTTTCTTGAGTAGCCTTTAGATCCCCTCAATCTTTTATATAATATTTTTTCATCTTAAATGTCTCGAATACTATCGAATAACGTTTTGAACAAGTACTAAAAAAAGCAATCTTAAGGGATAAGATTACTTTAATTTAGACTATTCTTACATGACTGATATAGTATTAGATTGCCTTAATCGGTTGCTTTAATAAAGGTATTTAACAGTTTATGAAGGGCTTTCGGTTCTTTTAAACGGTATTTTGCGGCGGTTTCACTAAAGCCAATTTTAACCGTATAATGCTCGCTTAAACTGGTAAACATCGTTTCATCAGTCGTATCGTCACCAGCCACAAAAATAAAATCGTAATCGTCTTCACTGCTAAAGGATAAAGCGGCTTGTCCTTTATTGATGCGTTGATCTTTAATCTCTAACACTGCGTGACCTTCTTGCATCTCAATGGGTTGGTTACCGATAATACTGCGCAATGCTTCTTTGAGTTCAGGCAACTTTACAGAAACCATATCGGGTTCACTGTTACGGAAATGAAACGCAATTGAATGGGTCTTTACTTCTAAAAAGGACCCAGGCATTTCATCGGTAAAGCGCTGCGCAATGCTTTCCACGCGTTCAAGCCAGCGTTGATCGCTTGGTACGTTTGCTTTCCACGCGCTGTTGATACGTTTTGACCAAACGCCATGATCACTCACTAAATTGACATGCAAATTACCAAGCCATTTATCCAAAGTCATTTTATCGCGACCAGAAATCACCACGACATGGGTATTTTTTTGATAGCTTAAATCGCGTAATAGAGTTTTTAAACTAGTGGAGGGGGCGGCTTGATGTGGTAAGCTTTTTAGTTCGGTTAAGGTGCCATCGTAATCAAGCAAAAATAAACGCTTTTTCGCTTTTTTATAACTATCAAGGGTTTTAGCACTGTCAAGTTTTTCTGCTTCTGTTAATGTTTTTAATGGCGTATTGTCAATTTGCTTAAGCCTTTTTAAAAAGGTTTCTGCCCAAAACGTAACATCATAACGTTTTAAACGCCGCTGCATAATTTTATGACGCGCTTTACGCTCTGAAGCGGGCATTGTTAAAGCGGTGTAAATGCTTTGAGCAATCATTTCATCATCATTTGGATTGACAATGATTGCTTCACTTAACTCACTTGCAGCCCCCGCGGTTTCAGAAATAATCA
>PWME01000248.1 GCA_003559235.1 Mollicutes bacterium
TATGCGATACTATCCATGAAAAAATATTAAATGAGATAGGTGATTATTTTGAACAAAGGTTTAAGAACTGGTATTATCGCAGGTGTTCTTGCATTTATAATTGGGATTGCGGTGACACTGTTTACCGTTTATCAAGTTGCCCCTTCAGTGATGATGTTAGAAGATGAATCCCCATATGGTTTTGAAGAAACGGTGGAACGGTTTGAAGCAGAAGTCGACGCAGCGGGTTGGAGTATCCTTAATGTCCATGACATGGCAGCGATAATGGACAACCACGGACACGATGTCGAAAGCATTAAAATATTTGATTTATGTTCAAGTGAATATTCCGCAGAAATTCTTGAACTGGATGAAGAACGGATCGTATCTCCGATGATGCCTTGTCGCGTTTCGATTTATGAACATAGCGATGGGACGACCTACATTTCACGCATGAATGCCTCAATGATGGCAGGTATGTTTGGTGGACAGATTGAACGCACGATGGATGTAGCAACCGAAGAAAGCGAAGCGATTATTGATGCTGTTTTAGCAGATTAAAGGAAACGCGCGAGCGTTTCTTTTTTTTGGCTTATGCTTAAGCCATTATTAACCTCCCCATTGCATAAAGGGTATGACATGTGTCATAATGAATGTATCATTGGTGAGGGGGCTTTGTGATGGAAAGAAACGCGATTATTGCGGGCATGATTATCTTAGCGATTGTGTTGATAGGGTCAATTGGTGCGATTGTTATCGTATCGTGTGGCGGTTCAGACGATGAAAAAGAGGATGCACCCCAAGAAGAAAATGGCGATTATGACACGACAAATGGGGATGATTATGACAATGACACGAGTAATGGGGATGCGGGTGACATCGATGAAACATTGCGTACTGAAGAGACCGCAATGCATATTCGCGCGCATGGCAATACCAATGCGAATTTGCAAAACCAAGGATTGGCAACCTATGATTCAGACGAACAACTGCATTACTATGCATTAGGGGCCGCGGTTTATCGGTTTGACCCTGCAAGTAACAGCACAACACAAGTGTTTGAAGTTGAAAATCAAGGGGTTATTACCCATTTAAATTTCTATGATAATATCTTGTATTTTTTAACGACTGAAGATGGTTATCTCATGCAATACGATATTGAAGAAGATGACATAAGCATTATTTCTGAAGCGTATCATACATGGTTAATGAAAGGCAACAACCGTTTCTTTGTCTATTATTACCGTGAAATGTTTGAGCTGTATGCGTTTGGCTACATCAATGTAAGCAATAATAATTATGCATCGAATCCAATTAACAACGCATCATACCCAAATAGTGTTGGAACACGGGTTTTTTATCAAGGTGCAAATAGTGTACTGATTCGTTTGGCCTCAGACAATCAGTTCATGGGCCAAACAACGGTGGTGAATTTAGCCGACTATGATGTGATTGCGCTTGATGCTATGATCATGCTTGAAATAACCGATCAAACAACGTTTTATTTTGCCTTTATTGGTCAAACCGAACATACTAAGCATGTGTACACATACCATACGGATGATCGGCTAGAAACACTTTATGGCGATGATAGTGATGCACTAAGAAACCTTAACTATGATGGAGAAAACCTTTATTTCTTTGATGGGGAATATTTGATGCAGATAGATTTGACGACACAGGAGTTAGAAACGGTCGCCGAAGTTGGTGAAGGTGCCACTGATTTACAGTTAATCAATCATTGGATATACTACCGATTAGAAAATGATTTATGGCGAATCGACCCAGCGACGCAAACGCGTGAAAGAATCAATCCTTAAGTAAATCAGTGAAATACAGTGAAGGATACATGAATCATCCTCATACAAAAAGGCCCCTTAATGGAGGGCCTTTTTGAACATAGTTTTTTATTACTTAAAGCGTGTTGTTTTGTTAGAAGGACTTTTATGGTGTTTGTAACGCATAGCTTCTAAATCACGATCAGGGTTTTTGTCATGGGGATTGTGGTGGTGTTTTGGTTTGTTTGCATAACTCAATACGCCCAATAGTACGGCAAGCAATACTAATCCCCCAATGAAAACAATAATCAAAATTCCCATATCATCCATCCTTTCATAATTAGTATATAATGATTTCACATTAAATTCAACGTGACGCTTTATATGTTAAGATTAGATATCACCAAATTGATTAGTATTTAGTTATGAAAAAGTCATTTAATACGCTTTATCGATAACGTCTACCACTACGTGAAGCACTTCAAGAAGAACAACCCAAACTTGATGCGTCACTAGATAGAATTCTGACTTCCTTTAAAAATACATGGTATAACCGTATTATTACTAAAAGAAAAAGTGATACGAATTATTAGGTTTTAGCGTAAAACATATAATGGTTGTTTATTTATTGAGACTGTGGTATACTTTGTTAGTTCGTCAAACACGCTTGTTCAAACAATAATGACGTATAATACAAACAGACTTAAAGACGCTGTTTCATGCAGTGTTTTTTAATGCCTATAATAAGGAGAAATTTATGACATTTGCACAACTTAATTTACACCATACGATTGTTAAGGCCGTCACTGAAGATGGCTACACAACCCCTACACCGGTTCAAGAAGCAGCGATTCCTAAACTATTAGAAGGTCACGACCTTTTAGGGTGTGCGCAAACGGGAACTGGCAAAACAGCCGCCTTTGCTTTACCGATTATTGATCACATTCAAAAGAATCCTACAAAACAAAAAGGTCGCACCACGCAAGCCTTGGTTTTAGCGCCAACCCGTGAACTCGCCTTACAAATTAAAGAAAGCTTTGATGCTTATAGCAGAAAGAATCATGTCAAAGCCATCGCAGTTTATGGTGGCATTAGTAAACGCAA
>PWME01000177.1 GCA_003559235.1 Mollicutes bacterium
GCTGAAATCATAACTGATTCAGCATCACGGTTTGGCAATTTTTCATATACCGCTTCAGTCATAAATGGCATAAATGGATGCAACATTTTCATAATACCCATCAATACCGTCGCAACGGTCGCTTTGGTTGCTTCCTTAGCCGCCTGATCATCACTGCTTAGCGGAACTTTCGCTGTTTCAATATACCAACTCGCAAACTCTTCCCACGCGAAGATGTATAACCGTTTTGCGGCTTCGCCAAATTCATAACGATCAAAATGGGCTTCAACTTCTTTTAAAGTATCGGTATAGCGTGATAAAATCCACCGTTCGGCTAATCCCAATGTTTTGCCCTCAATAGACAATGTTTCAGCCGGTGACGCTTCAATGTGCATCAATGCAAAACGGGCAATATTCCATAGTTTATTGATAAAGTTCCAACTTGACTGCACCTTTTCTTCTTCATAGCGTAAATCTTGACCAGGTGCTGAATTGGTCGTTAAAAAATAGCGCAGTGTATCAATACCATAAGTCGCTTTAACATCCATAGGATCTACACCATTGCCAAGCGATTTCGACATTTTACGGCCCTGTGCATCACGAATCAACCCGTGAATTAAAACATCTTCAAATGGCGTTTCATTGGTAAATTCTAACCCTTGAAAGATCATCCTTGCGACCCAAAAGAAGATAATATCGTAACCTGTAACCATCGTTTGCGTTGGGTAATAACGTTTAAAATCTTCGGTTTCATCTGGCCACCCTAACGTAGAAAACGGCCACAGTGCAGATGAAAACCACGTGTCTAAAACATCGTCATCTTGGGTGTAGCCAGCGGGTGGGTTATTGCCAACATAAACATCGCCATCTTTATAATACGCTGGAATGCGGTGTCCCCACCATAGTTGCCGACTAATACACCAGTCTTGAATGCCTTCCATCCAGCGCTTAAAGATTTTTTCAAAACGCGATGGCACAAACTGTGCACGCGATTTTTCTAACGCTTGCTTAGCGAGTGGATCCATCTTGACAAACCATTGTAATGACTTTCTCGGTTCAACCACGACCCCAGTCCGTTCACTATGACCAACACTATGTACATGCGTTTCTATTTTTTCAAGTAGCCCTCGTGCCTTTAAATCATCAACCAATTGTTTACGACACGCAAAGCGCGTCATGCCTTCATATTGAAAGGCCATTTCGTTCATGGTGCCATCTTCTTCCATACAATGTGGCATCGGTAAGTCATGCCGTTTTCCAACTTCAAAGTCATTGGGGTCATGCGCTGGGGTGACTTTCACCGCACCCGTCCCAAATTCCCGATCAACATACGCATCTTCAATCACAGGAATCTTTACATCGGTTCCTGGAATCAAAACGTGTTTCCCAACAAACTTACGACGCTTCTCATCATCAGGATGCACCATAACCGCCGTATCCCCAAACATCGTTTCAGGTCGCGTGGTCGCAATTAACACATAATCGCTTTTATCCTCAAGTAAATACTTAAAGTAATAAAGCGCCCCTTCAACTTCCTTATATTCAACTTCAATATTAGAAAGCGCCGTTTTCGCCTCAATATCCCAGTTAATGATGCGCTCTCCACGGTAAATTAAGCCTTTTTCATAAAGCTTAATAAAGACATGATTGACTGCTTTAGATAAACTCTCATCAAGCGTAAAGCATTCTTTATCATAATCGACACTAATGCCTAAGGCTTCCCATTGTTCGCGAATAAACTCAGCGTACTCTTCTTTCCAACGCCACGCTTCTTCTAAAAACTTTTCGCGACCAAGTTCATAACGGTTCGTCCCGCGTTCACGCAGTCTCGCATCAATTTTCGCTTGCGTTGCAATACCAGCGTGATCCATACCCGGTAAATACAAAGCATCATACCCGCGCATCCGTTTATAACGAATAATTAAGTCTTGCAAGGTATTGTCCCACGCATGCCCTAAATGTAATTTCCCTGTAACATTTGGCGGTGGAATTACAATCGTAAAGGGTTTTTTCGATGTGTCACCACTTTTGAAATAACCACGTTTTTTCCATTGTTTATACCGACCAGATTCAACACTTTTATGGTCATATTTTTTTGGTAAAGTCATATCCATCACTCCTTAAAATAAAAAACGCCCTTGAACTTTCAAGGACGATTCATCGCGGTACCACCTTAATTCCGGTTTTCACCGGCACTCAATGCTTTAACGCAGCCAAACGTTCACAGTTACGTATTTCACCGTGACAACTCCAGAGCGACCAGTACATCCAAACGCACCAGTTTTCACCACCCACTGGCTCTCTAAAGCGATTGTGTATGTACACTTCTCTTTCAACGTCTTTAATTAATGGTAGTCTATCATAGCTTTATCCCATAATCAAGGGAAATCATTGGGATTATTTTGCGAGTAAGCGTTATGTTTTCTTTATAATTAGCATCCTAACACAAATTAATCTTATACCATCATTGACTTTATTTGATCGATGATAGCATCACGGTTCATCTTCGTAACCGCAGAAAAGAAAATAAGGTGCGCATCATCAATCTTAAATCCTTTTTTCAAGCGGGCCCGTTGGCGTTGACGCGCATTATGGGAAAGCTTATCTGCTTTAGTAGCAATAATCGTAAACGGCACATCGAAATGCTTTAAATAGTTGGCCATCAATAAATCATCTTCTAAGGGTTCATGTCGCGCATCCACCAACAAATACGCATGCCGTAACGTTTCGCGCGATGTTAAATATGCCTCAATCATTTTCCCAAACGATTCACGCATCGATTTAGACACTTTGGCATACCCATATCCTGGTACATCCACAACATAAAACGCATCATTCACCGCATAGAAATTGATCGTACGCGTTTTAC
>PWME01000235.1 GCA_003559235.1 Mollicutes bacterium
TTGCTTTAAATACATATTAACTGCATAAGATAAAGTAATGCCTAAATCATGTAGAATAGATTCAACATTTACTTTAAGTTCATTAGGTACCCTAACGTGAACGACTTTGTTTTTCATTGTAATCACCTCAATTGTATTGTATCACATTTGCAACACATATTCTACTTTATTGAACATTAATGTTTATAAAAGATAGGTGCATAAAAAAACAGAGCGTTAAAATATCGCCCTGCTAATTTAGTATAAAGCCAATTATAAATAAATACAAGCCCTTGGGTAAACGTTTTAATCGTGATTACATGATGCCTTTAAAGGTTCTAAAAACCAATTGAATACCACGGTAAAGCAAACGTTTCTTTTCACCCGCCGGTACCTTTTCACTTTTATGAATGACTTCATCAAAATAGGTGCGCATCGACTCAATAAACGATGATTTATAAACATAGACACTATTTTCAAAATGCAAATAGAGACTACGGTAATCGAGGTTTGCGCTCCCAATCATCGCTTTTTCATCATCAATAAGCATCATTTTTGCATGCATGAATCCGGGTGTGTAACGATAAATCTTTACACCCTCTCGCATGAGAGTTGGCAAATGCGATTCAGTAACCATATAAATGATCTGTTTATCAGGAATGCCAGGAATGACAATGTTGACATCAACCCCGCTTTTTGCGGCAAACGTAAGCGCGTTTTTAAACTCTGGGTCAATAATCAAATAAGGCGTTGTTACAAATATAGACTTTTTCGCTGAATAAATCATCGATAAATATACTTGTTTTGTCGTTTCTTCGTTATCGAGTGGGGTATCGGTAAACGGCATGAACTCCCCATCTGTCTTTGCGGTATGTTTATAGTTATAATCTTCATAATCAATCGATTCATCGCGCGTAAACGACCACGCATCCAAAAAGGCAACCGTTAAAGACCACGTTGCTTCCCCGTTTAAACGAATTCCTGTATCAGCCCATGTCCCAAAGGGTTGGGTAAAGTTAATATACTCATCCGCAATGTTATTGCCAACGGAGTACCCAATTTTATTATCGACGACTATAATTTTTCTATGGTTCCGATAGTTATTCCCAAAATTAAGGCGTGGTTTAATGGGGTTAAACTTTTCTGCTTTGATGCCAAAAGAGGCCAAATATTTAGGGTATTTATAAGGCAATGCTGAACTGCCAAAATCATCATACATCACACATACTTCAACGCCTTCTTGCGCTTTTTGTTTTAAGACATCAAGAATTTGCGTCCACATTGTGCTTTTTTTAATAACAAAAAACTCAAGAAAGATAAAGTGTTTCGCCGCTTCTAAATCTTTTAAAAGCCACGTTAACATGGCTTCACCTGATTCAAGAAACGTGCTTTCTGTGTTTTCATAGGCAGCCCAGTTTCTTTTGTATAAATAGGCTGCTTCTCTTGTTTTTGCGCGGGGTGGATGGTCTTTTAAATACCCTTGTCTTTCTGCTTCAATCGCTAAATGTCTTAACACTTTACGACGGCTTAAATTTCTGCGTCGGTAAAACAAGTAAAAAACCCCACCAAAAACAGGAAACAGCATGATCGGTACAACCCATGCCATTTTATAGGTTGGGTTTTCCTCTTTAGCAAGCAAAAAGATGACGATGATAACCGATACACCAAAAAAGATTAAATTCCATCGCCAATAATTTGAAACGACATAAATCATCCAAAGAAAGAGCCCAATTTGCATGAAGACCAGCAACATCGTCAATGTAAAACGACTAAATAAAAAACTGAACTTCTTTAACATATTTGGTCTCCTTCCTCATAAAATCTTATCAACGTAAAATTATCGGTTATTCGTTATGTTGTTCACGCAAATCCGTCGGTGAACAATACGTCTCTTTAAAGGTTGGAATATGCTTCATTATAACAATAACGCTCATTGCAATCGCGCCAAGTAAATAGCCTTCTGAAGGCCCAAAAAGCATCAGGATAATCGGGTAAAAAAACATGCCAATACCTGGTACCACACGCGGTTTGCGCAATATAAGCAATAATACGCCGCAAAACAGTAAAATCGCAAGGTTCATCCATGGCGCAACCACAAACAATCCACCGGCAATCGTTGCGAGGCCTTTCCCACCAGAAAAGCCAAGTAATGGGTTGAAGTTATGCGCTGCGACCGCAAACAAAAGCGATATCGTCCACAAATGAGACGATCCTGCATAACGCATCGTAATCGCAACCACTGCATACCCTTTTACAAGATCCATTAAGAGTGTTATAATCCCAAGCAATGCACCCGATGAAAGTATTGTATTCATGGTGCCAACGTTCCCTGTCCCAAGGGTACGAATATCTTTACCTGTAAATGCCCTTACGATAAAATAGGCGCTCGGTATCATGCCGATCGCATAACTAATCATCAAAATCGTGGGTAATTGCATGGGCGTTCCTCCTAAACCAACGCGGGTTTCATATAGTGCCATTATACTCAATAATCGCATGTTTTAAAAGAAAAACCTTCTTAAGAAGCGAAAAGTGCACATGACTTGCATTGAAATACCCTATGGGGTATTATGGGAAAGGCAAAGAACCAAAAGGGAGGTTGACGCGATGCATTGTGATGTATCTTTAACCAATCGCGTAAAGCGCGCGCACGGTCAAATGCAAGGTGTCATGAGCATGATGGACCAGGGTGCTGAATGTGAAGCCATCGTAAACCAATTAAAAGCGGTTCGTTCGAGTATTGATAAAGTCATAGCTTTACTAACGACAAGCAATTTGATTCAAACCATTGAACAAAGCAATGGCATTAAACTCGACAACATTCAAGAAGCCCTTGACCTCATTGTCAAAAGCAAATCATAAAA
>PWME01000247.1 GCA_003559235.1 Mollicutes bacterium
ACACTTGATAAAAATTACGGACATCATAGCCATTATCATCCATCGGCGAATCATAATGGGGTGAAATCCATATCGTATTGATGCCAAGTGATTTTAAGTAATCAAGCCGCTTGATGACACCATTGATATCCCCAATGCCGTCATCGTTAGAATCTTGAAAACTGCGTAAATATATTTGGTAAATGATGGCTTCACTCCACCAAGTATCTTTTGTCATGTCGTTGCCTCCATTGTAATGATTATTGGGACGTTTTGCAAAGGTAATGAATGGTTTTTTATCGTGATGGTTTCACCGTTATAGTGGTTCGTGTAGGTCCCATCAGGTAACGTGCTTTTTATGTTCACAAACGACATCCCAACATTGAAATACCCAATACATTTTTGCTTATCATTTTCATACGTGGTTACGATACAGTCTGCACCATGCGCCTGATCAATTTTGTAAATGCCTGTGGTGAATAGGTCGCCTGTAGAGATTTTTTTCAACCTTGCAAACAAGGCTTCATCGGTTGGTTGGTTAAAATCAATGGTATCTTTGTTAAATAAATCTGGATGATGGGTTGTATAGGTCTCTGAACCCGAAAAAATCATCGTCGCCCCGCGATTAAAGAAATTGAATGCATGCCACATTTTCGTGCGTTCTAAATCGGCTTTTAACATCCCCGCAATCCGACCAAAATCATGGTTTTCTAAATTACGCATTTTTACGTAATCTTTCGGATAGATTTCTTCTTGTCGCTTTAACCAGTTGACATAATCTTTCAGTGGTCCCTTACCATGAATATAGGCTTCAAAATAAGGATGCGCATCATAATCATACGCCATATCAAAGACTTGATAAAGTTCGCCTTCACTCAAGCCATCAAAGCCTTCATCACGAAATGCCTTTAAAAAATGCCCGTGAACCGATTCGCTTAACCAAATCGTATCGGGATTAATTGAATCGATTGCTTCGCGCGCTTCCTTTAAAAAGTCAAGCGGTAAAAGGGATGGCACATCAAAGCGGTACCCATCAATCCCCATACGGCTGTAATGTTTTAACACATCAATGAGTACGGTTTTAAGCCGTGCATCACGAGAAAAATCAAAATCCACAATGTCAGACCAATCGCCAACCCGGTTGGCCATTGCGCCTTCATGATTGCGGTAATAAAATCCAGGATACTGTGATACCATCAATGCATCGGGTGCGGTATGGTTAAAGACAATGTCCATCATGATACGCATATCACGCGCGTGCACCGCATCAATCAATTGTTTAAAATCGGCTTCACTGCCGAGTTCTTTATTTATTTTCATATAATCCTTAATCGCATACGGACTGCCTAGTTTCCCTTTACGCTTCAGCGTGCCAATAGGATGCACTGGCAAAAGATAAATAACATCAACGCCCATTGCCTTGATGCGGTCTAAATCTTTAGTAAAAGCAGAAAACGTGCCCGCTTTTGTATGGTTACGAACGTATACTTGATAAATAAAAAGGTCACGCAACGCGCGTCTATCAACTTTTTCCATGTGGCCTCCATCATGATGCAATTTTGACAAGCCTTATTGTATAGGTTTTCATGATGCATTACAATAACTCAAGCAAAAAGCGCTTTCAGTAAACGGTTTCTTTTTCTGCAAATAGATTTTCATTAACTCATAGTTCTTTTTTCATTGCATTAAAAAACCGACGCTTAGCATCGGTTTTAGATTAAAGGTTTTACATCCCAAATTTCTTTTGCATACGCAGTAATGGTGCGGTCACTTGAAAAGTACCCACTGCGTGCGATGTTGATAAGCATTGCTTTTAACCACTTGCTTCTGTCTTGATACATCTGATTAACGCGTTCGTGTGCTATTTTGTAAGCATCAAAATCTTTTAAAATATAGTATTGATCACGATTTAATAAATCATCACGGATGGCTTTAAAGGTGTCGTTTTCTACTTCGTCAAAGAAACCGTTTGTTAATTGATCAATGACCGTTTTTAGTAACGGATTGGCATCATAAATTGCTTTTGGGTTGTAATTGCCTTGTTCAGTGAGTGCATGCACTTCATCGGCACGCATCCCAAAAATCTCAATATTGTCATCGCCAACGCGTTCGTGAATTTCTACATTCGCCCCATCGAGTGTGCCTAATGTTATAGCACCGTTCATCATAAATTTCATGTTGCCGGTTCCACTCGCTTCTTTCGTTGCGGTAGAAATTTGTTCGCTAATATCGGCCGCAGGAATAATGTGTTCAGCATAGGTTACATTATAGTTTTCGACAAACACAACTTTTAAGTAATCATTGGTGGTGTTGTCTTGATTGACCTTTTTGGCAATCGTATTAATTAGTTTAATAATTTTCTTGGCGTAATGGTAGCCAGTTGCGGCTTTTGCGCCAAAGATAAACGTATGGGGCACATAAGTTTCAAGGAACTTAGGCTCGGTTTTTAACCGGTGATAGATTGCCATAATATGCAACGCATTCATCAGTTGCCGTTTGTATTCATGCATCCGTTTGATTTGCACATCAAAAATGCTACGTGGATCAACTTCGATGCCTTGTTCTTTTTGAATGCGCTCAGCTAAAGCACGTTTATGCTTGTATTTAATCGCTTCAAAGCGTGCTTGTGCGTCTTCATTATTTGCGGTTTTTTCTAAGCTTTCTAAGGCTTCAGGCAAGCGTGTATGCCCCGCTGAATCAAATACCATCTGACTTAACTCAGGGTTAATGTGTTTTAACCAACGTCTGTGGGTAATGCCGTTGGTTTTGTTATTAAATTTATTCGGATAGAGTGCATCAAAGGGTTGCATCACCGCTTCTTTTAGCAACTTCGTATGGAGTGCGGCAACGCCGT
>PWME01000072.1 GCA_003559235.1 Mollicutes bacterium
AATGACCATATTCCAGCTTCATCGTTAAAAAAAGTTTTAACAATGATTGGTAGTGACGATGACATTTTAGAAATCATTGACACGAATAGTTATGAAAAGGTGAATGGATAATGGACGTATCACTCGACACTGACAAAGTTATTCATCTTTTTGAGGCGAATCAGGAAACGCTATTATTCGAATTTTTTGATCGGTTATATATTTATTCCTATTTATTTGAAAAAGAATTGCTCAATGCGAAACCAAGTGTACTGCATCGCGTTAAAAACGCCGTTAATGAAGGCAAAATTCATGTTGTTGATGATGCGTTCTTAACAAACATAAACATGCAAACAACGTTTCAACAACATGTTGAACACTATGCCATCACCAATGACCGTGGTCAAATGTTTGCGATTGCTTTAGCGCTAACGATGGGATATGATGTTATCGCAACCAACGATATTCAAAAGTATGGCCCACATCACACAATGATGCAAAGACATAGCGTGAATCTTGTCCCCTTAAGCTTTTATGAAATACTGTTTTTTAAAAACGGTTTTTCACACCATGACACCAATTGATTTACACGATTGTTTTAAACCGTTAATCGATTAGCCTTGGGTGAACAACCGATGGATTTTAAATCAAAGATGCAGGCCTGTTTGAATCGTTTTTCGTCTAAAAATACAAGTGTAAAAGATATGATGTTTCTTACGGAGTACTTTTATAAAGCGCCCACAAACCATGAAAATAATATATTTGAGTTAAAGCAATACTTAAAAAAGCATGGCCAAAAAATTCAATGTTAAAAAGGAATGCATCAGATGTGATGATACATTCCTTTTCGTTTGGGTAAAAACTATATCTTCATCAATCATCATAAGGATAATCGGGATCGCGTTCACCATGAATGCGTCTACCCGTTTCCATGGCATTAAACCACGCTTGCATCATTTCATCACCGTATTTTAGATTCGATGCCCCAACCGCGTGGGCGTAAGCTAATTCTATTAGCTCTAAATTGAGTAACCGTCCATCAGCCCATACAAACGCCAAATAACGGTCGTAAGTTTCGTAAAGTGGGCCATCAAAGTTACGTTCTAAGACGATGGTTTCCGCGTTTTGTAATACGTCGCATACATAATCACTCGCCGCATCAGCCCATGGTTCTGAAGGGTTACGCCATGTTTCTGGGGTATCGATGCCTAAGTAACGTACAGATTGTTCTAAGGGAACCCCGTCTTCATAAAAGCGTGTTGTGTCGCCATCGATGCACCTTTGCAAGGTAACCTCACCAATGCCGTCTTCTGTGAAGGTTTTGCCTTCATAATCAAGATTGAGTGTTAAGGCATCAGTGAGCGGTGTTGTTAGTTGGATAGGGGTTTCATCATCGTTGGGTCGTTGTTCTAAATCACACGCGATAATAAAGAACGTTATAAAGCCAATGATGAATAAAAGCATCAAGCGTTTCATTAAACAAAATCCTTTCATTATTAATATCATCACCATTGTAACATATCCTATTTCACTAAGGCGCTTTTTAAGTGATTTACATGAATTAACGCTTGCCTTACACCCTTGAAAAAGTTCTCAAGGTTCCTTATAATAAGTGCGTTAGGAGGCAATGATGACAAACATACTATTGATCGCAATTGCTTATATTATTGGGATGATTCCAAACGCGATGCTTTTTGGGTTGATGTTTAACCGGGCTTCTTTTGAAGCGATCCGATCCGATGCAATGGGACCTGAAGACATCATTCGGCAGTTTTTAAAACTGCCCGTTTTCTTAACGATTATGACCGATTTCTTAAAAGGCATGCTCGTAGTCTTTTTGGGCATGCAATTTGCGCAAGCGGCCCCGATGCCGATGATAATGCTGTTTGCGGCATTGCTTGCGCGTAACTATAATGTATTGATTGGGTTACGCGGTGGTAAAGGTGTTGCGATGATGCTTGGTGGTATGGTACTCATTGGGCCTTGGTCAATTCCTGTATATCTCGTCATTGTTTTAATAATTTTTGGGGTTATGCGCGATTTAGATTATGCTTTGGGTATTGGCAGTGTTGGCTTGCCTGCTGCCTTAGTTATTGGTACAGGAGAAATCCATTATATCTTTACGGGCATTCTTATTGCGATGAGTATTATTGCCAAACATATTGATTACACCAATACCAAAGCGAATCGTTACTACGCTGAAAAACATGAACGTGGTAATCCGTTTCATCCAAAAAACCGGAGGTAAAATTATGGAACTTACCAAACGCATCTCACTGTATGCCCATGTAATTGCGTGGATTGGTCTATTGATTTACACAGTTTATTTTCGTTTGACGTATCATTTGATTGATGTGCCAGCGGATTATTTAATGGCGCAAAACCGTTTCTTTTCTACGGTAAATATTATATTAACGGTTTTGTATGCGCTTTATATTGTAGGGTATGCCTTCATGCTATCAAAAGGCTTTATTAAATGGATACACATCGTCAATATCATTTTGGGGATTGTGATTTTTTTGCGGGCGCTTTTTATGGCTGGGTTAGATATTTATGTGGTCGTTAATATTACACTGGCTTTGATTATTCTCTACCAAATTGTCTTTTCCTACCATGCAATTAAGAGCAATCAAGGAGTAAATCATGACCATTAAACCGATCAACGCATGCACACACGCGTTTATTGAACTCGTCCATACACTCCGCACGCATTTAAGTGAACGCAATCAAAGTAAGGCACCTTCTATTAATGAAGCGAAAAAAGAAGCGGCGGACTATTTTAAAGAATCACACCAAATTTTTGGGGCATTTACGGGTGACATCTTGCAAGGTTTTATTG
>PWME01000063.1 GCA_003559235.1 Mollicutes bacterium
ACACGTCGTAATCGACAAAATCTCCATAAAAACATAGGTATTGAATAAGTCATTCGTGTAAATAATCCCAAACATCGAAAACAGTAAAATAAACAACAATATATAATAACGGCCGTATTCTCTTTCATGAATCCCTTCAGTCGCATCCCCACAAGAATAGACATAAATCAACATCGCAAGGGTTAACACAAAAAGTGTAAACAAAACCGCAAAAACATCAATTCTAAATTCAATTCCTACCCTAGCATCATGCATCCCAAGTGCATAATAAAAGGTCCCTTCACTATGGACATGTACGAGTAAAACAACGCTAAAAACCCACACCACAAGCATAACCAAGAAGCCTGTTATTAATGTCACACTAAATTTTCGTTTTTTAAAAAGCGGTATGATCAATGCCGTCCCAAGTAAAAGCAAAAGATTGATCATAGGCAGTTGTTCAATCATGGTCACCCTCCTCAGCTTGCAAGCGCGCAATTTCTTCTTGATCGAGCGTTCCGTATGTCTCATAAATGCGCACCGCAAGACTTAACGAATAAACCGTAATGGAGACAACCACCACAATGCCCGTTAAGATAAGAACTGAAGGCAACGGGTTAATAAATGGTGCATCCGGATCACCGGCACCAATAATCGGTGCTTTCCCGCCCGAGACATCACCGGCCGCAATAAAAAAATAAAAGACTGCACTCCCCATAATATTAATGCCCATTATTCGTTTAATTAAGTTGGTATGCGTCACAACCGTATAAAGGCCAATCACAAATAGTGCGGTAGCCCCAAGGTAGTTGATTTGATCAATAATCATCTCAAAAAATGCCATCATACGTCTTCCTCCTCAATCAAGGTATGAAACAACGTAATCATGGTTGAGGCAACCTTAATCCCAATGCCAATCATTAAAATGGGAATCATCCCTGCAGAAATTAGCTCACCCGGGGTTCCTTTTGGAAAACCGGCGCCGAGGTTAGTTAAAAAACTCCCCGCCACAATCATACCGATAAGTCCTACCGCAATATATAGTAAGATGCCACCGCTTTCCGCAATCTCTGAAACCCGGTGTGAGAACTTCTTTTCAGCCTTTTTAACCCCAAAGACAAGCGTATAAAGAATTAAACTAGTGCCGATAAGCGCGCCCCCTGAAAACCCGCCCCCAGGAGAAATATGACCATGCAAAATGATATAGATCCCATACAGTTGAATAAACGGCACAACCATCCGCGTAATGGTGGATACAATAAGATTATTCATGATGCATCCTCCATTTCTTCTTTACGCGTTTTACCCTCTGATTCAGGCTTTGCATCGGGTCTTAAAACACTGACAACCGCCACAATCGAGGTAAAAAGAACAATCGTCTCACCAAGCGTATCAAACGCACGGTAATCGGTTAAAATAGCGCCAATAATATTAATGGCCCCAGTCTCAGACTCACTCTTTTCAATAAAGTGTTCGGTCGCTTCATTATACGCAGGACTATTGATATCTCCACCACGTGGCATCTCTAAAATGTTATAAGCGAGTACCGCAAACAACGTCAAAAACAAAATCGTCTTTAATCGCTTTTTCATTTTTCATACCGCTCCGTTCTACTAATGACGGCAATAAACAAAATACACGTCACGCCGGCCCCAATGGCTGCTTCAGTTAACGCAACATCCGGCGTTTTCAAAATCAGCCATAACACACTCATCATTAAAGAAAACGCCGAAAAAACAACCACAGCACCAAGCAAATCTTTGGTTCTTTCGACCGCCAATGCGGCTAAAATCAAAAATATTACCAACGCCACATTTAATACTGTCATACCATCACCGCTTATCTCGAGGATCCGTTTTTAAGTCGACGATGTACGCACTTTCCGCAATATAGTGCGCACCCGTTGGATTCGTCAACCAAATGAATCCTAAAATCATCAATAAATTTAACGTTAAAAACGTAAACCCTGCATACACCATCAGCCCGATTAACACCAACCCAGCACCAAGGGTGTCACACTTCGTTGTGGCATGCATTCTAGTAAACAAATCAGGAAGGCGAATAAGGCCAACAGCCCCAACAAACATAAAGAACAATCCACTAACAATGAAAATTGACGCAATAATTTCTGTTATCATCATGGCCCTCCTAATCCAGTTTTCCTTTAATTAAATATTTTGCAGCACCAATCGTTGCCACAAAACCAATCATGGCATAAACCAATGCCACATTTACATACGATTTTTGATCAGAATAAACAGCGATCAACACAATAATAACCGTCGTTTTCGTCGCAACTGCCATAATCGCAACCACCCGGTCCGCAACCGTTGGACCACGAAATGCACGCCATAATACTACAAACGACGTGGCCATTAAAAACACTGCCGCAAACACCAACACTGGTCCAATCATTGTTCATCCTCCTCAAGCTGTTTAAAGAGTTTGGCTTGTAAACCATCTTCAATGCCATCGGCCGTTTCTTTTGTTAAAGCATGCACGACGATTTCATCATCACTAAGCGACACCGTTAACGTTCCTGGTGTTAAGGTAATCGCGTTACCATAAAGCGCTTGATTCACCGTTTTTTTAAGTGGTTGGGGAATACGCTTAAACTGTGGTGACATCTTCATCTTTGGACTCAACACAATACGCGCAACCGCAATATTCGCAGACACGATTAAATAAAGCATCACGAAAGCAATTTTAATCCACGAAAAAATCAGTTTGAACCGCAAGGTGCCAACATCATCTTTGGTAAACACCATGTCCAAACTGTACAGTACAATAAGCGCAGCCGCTAAAACACCAACAAGCATCTGAATGGTGTCA
>PWME01000239.1 GCA_003559235.1 Mollicutes bacterium
GTTTTCCTTACCAAAGGTATTTGTTCCTGTTCCTAAAACCGGAATCATCAATCCATTGTTCATTTTCAAGTATTCCATGTTAACACATCCTCGTCTTTTCTAACACATATTATATCATATAAAAAGAGCTTATCCTTTAGTCGTACTTACTTGTGTGTGATACGACTTGTTAATGTACAATACATGTGATACCTCTTCTTGAAAATAGAAAAGGTGATTCGTATCCTATAAGTGTATCGCTCAAACCACACATAGGGAGGATACGAACCACATGCGTAGTATATCACGGTCAGTGCGGTATTGTGAACACGATTTGAACACAAGATTTCATGCCTGTAAGCTTTATGCGAACGGACGCTACACCGTCCGGGAAGTCATGCGCCGCTATAAGGTCTCCAAAGCGTCTTTAATGCGGTGGATGCGACGGTTCGACGGGACACGTGAATCCTTGAAATCACAGTCCAGGCGTCCGAAGACGCCGCATCCTAACGCCCACACCACCGAAGAGATCCGTCATATCGAGAATCTGCGAAAGAGGAACCCGGAGATCGGTCTCAGCGAGCTCTACGGGAAACTCCGGGAGAAATACGCTTATACGCGCCATCCGGCCTCCCTGTTTAGGTTCTTGAAAAAACGTGGTGTCTTTGTGAGGAACGAACACAGGAATACAGCCTACCGGCCCAAGAAGTATGAGACACCCAAGGAGATGGGCCGGAAAATGCAGCTGGATGTGAAATACGTGCCGAAGGAGTGCTACGCGGGAAAGAACGCCAAACAGTTCTACCAGTACACCATGATCGATGAATGCACAAGGGAACGCTTCATCTACGCCTATGAGGAGAAGACCTCCCATACGACCTATCAGTTTCTGAAGCGGGCTGCCCTCTATTTCGGTTATCTCCCCGGGATCATCCAAACCGATCACGGTACGGAGTTCATCAAGAACCGGAAGACCGACGCTATCCATCTCATGGAGCGCTTCTGCGACAGTCTCGGCATCGAACACAAGACGATCAGGACCTACACACCGAGGCATAACGGGAAAGTCGAACGCTCCCACCGCAACGATAACGAGCGGTTCTACCGTGTGATGTCATTCTACAGCCTCGAGGATCTTAATCACCAAATGAAGCAGTATCTCAGACGATCAAACCGGATTCCGAGCAGTTCCCTGGGCTGGCTTTCACCGCTTCAGAAGCGTAAGGCTTTGCAAGAGAAAAAAGACGATGTGAAAAAGCTTCTTGAGTTGCTTCGATTATAGGATAGCTCATATCTTCTTTTTTTTATCTCTTATTGGCCTCACATCATTTACAACTCAACAGAAACCTCTTATGATACGGCGCTTGAATTGATAGGATGTTAGTAGACACGAAGTGATACATGTGTTTATTAACATCTTTTTGTATACTTAAAGAAAGGAGTGATATTTGTGAGTAAAAGAAGGAAATATAGATACTGGAGTAAAGAAGAAAAACATAGAATCATTAAAAGGTTATTTACAGAAGATATTGGAGTTAGGGAATTATGTAGAGATGAAAAGATAACAACAGCACTTATCTACAAATGGAAAGCAGCTTATGAAGAGTTTGGAAAGCAAGGTTTAGAGAATAGTGTAAAGCCAAGAAATCCATTAGCAAAGTTACAGAATAAAAAGAACCTAACAGAGCTAGAACAATTACAATATGAAAACATGAAGTTAAAGATTGAGAACGCTCGTTTAAAAAAGGGATACACAAACGAGGAGGTGGTAAGCATAAGGCAAAAGAAATCATCCAAAAAGAGTATGAAATAATTGATGAATTGGCATGTGCTTTTACCATCAAATCCTTATGCCTTTATATGAAAGTTTCTAGAAGTGGATTCTATAAATGGCGTAAAAGAAAAGGTATCTTAAATAGATACCAGGTTAATCAAGAAACCGCTAAAGGTCTTATATTAGATATTCACAATAAACATAAGACTCATGGCTATAGAAACATCGCAGAGCAAATTAGAATAACTACAGGATGGGTTATTAGCGATTGGTTCATTCATAGAGTATGTCAGAGAATCGGAATTCGCTCAGAAGCTAGAAGACCAAAATGGGAAAGACCAGGTAGTGATCATCTCCAATTTCCCAACATCATAAATGGGAATTGGAGTACTACTAGCCCTTTTGAAAAAGTAGTCACAGATACAACGATTATTAAAAACAAATATCAAACATTAGAATGGACAATATTCATTGATGTCTTCAACAATGAGATTATCAGTTACGCATTGTCATCTTATCGAAGTGGGCATAATTTCCAGGGGCATATGAACGCATTAGACCTCTTCTTATTAGAGAAAACAAAAAGAGGGTATACATCCGTAGAAACAATTCTACACTCCGACCAAGGATCCGTATACGCCTCAAGAGCATTCCAAAACGCTCACCAACATTATAACATAACACGCTCAATGTCACGAGCAAAAACACCAACCGATAACCCAATCATTGAAGCACTAAATGGTTGGATGAAGAATGAACTATATATTGATTTTGATTTACAAAACAATAAAGATGTCCATGAAACAATAGCTGAATATGTAGAATATTTCAACCATGATAGATTATCATATCGCCTTAAATATAAAACCCCAATTCAAATAAAAACTGAACTGGGATTTATCTAAATGTATCATTTCGTGTCTACAAAGTCTTGACAAGTTCACGCTTTGTAACACTTTTAGTTGCAACTTGTTACTCCTTCTTGATTGATTCAAAAAGATTATGAATAACATAAATATCATTTTTAACTACATCATAAATAATATTCAAATCA
>PWME01000131.1 GCA_003559235.1 Mollicutes bacterium
CGCGTTGTATAAAACGGCACATAAGTATCGCGTTCAAACGGTGTTTGATGTGTGCAACGTCCGCGATTACAGGTTGGGTCTATATCATCTTCGTATTGGACAGAGCTTTTTGGGACATACCATGTGAAACGTAGTGGGATACGTATTGTTTGGCCCGCTTCAACACGAAATTCAACGGCAAGCGAACCACCAGGACTCTCACCATGTGTGTGGTCCGAATAACCATCTTGATGGTGAACAACGCCTTGTTCAATTGCGTTCCAAAGCATCGTCCGTGTATCGTAATGGACCCCGCGAAACCATGCTGTATTCACGAAGACATTGTCTGCGTCGACAGTCGCAGAAAATGCCCCTTCATGATGTGGGTTATTAGGGGTAACAGATTGTGATAAGATAAACCCTTTATCAATCGCATAGACTTTACTATGGTCATTGATTTTCATAAAGTTTGGTGCACAAAAGTAATAAATTGCATCAATGGCTTTTTTTGAAGTATTTTTGAAGGTGTATTCTATCCCTACAAACGGCATGGAACAATCATCTGCTTCATTAGGAATAAAAGGACTCCATCCGGTAATTTCTACGTCAAAAGGCATGGCATCATGTTTTAATGAGACAGAGCCAAACGGAAAACGTGATGAAAATGAAGCTTTGCTGAATCTTGGTAGCCCATAGGGTCTTTTTCGCAACCCACGCGCTGCGTCTTTATCTTTGGCGAACACTTTATAATCAGGGATGGGGCCTTCAAGTACCTTGGCCTGTGGTTGCTCCCCTTTAATATGTATGGCGCTAAACATGTCAGGGGTAAAATCGATATCAGGGGCGTTTCGAATCGACGTACTACCAAAAGAACCGTTCCCCTCTAATGCAATCATCCCTGCCCCAATCCCACCGAGTGGGAATGCGACCATGTCAAGATGTTTTCCTTGATACGTTTTCATGAATTGCCTCCTATGATGTTTATCGTTGTAATGATAATGCGACATATAGTACAATCAAATCTTTTAAGTTTCGTGGGTTATAACCACTGATGGATGCAATGCGATTTAAGCGATATTGCAAGGTGTTTTTATGAATGTATAAAGCTTTCGCACAAGCGCTTAAACTTCCGTTATGGGTAACGTACTCACGAATTAACTCACGCATACGTTGGATTTCTTCTGCGTCAAGACCATTTAATACATTGCGTGCAAACTCTTGTCTCAAGTAATCAGGAATGGCTTGAAAAAAGAAATCAAGAGAAGAAGCATCGAAAGCCACAATATTGCCTTGGCCGTTATGAATGTCTAAATCGACAATCATATTGGCTTGTTGGTAAGCTGTGTACATATTGTCAAACGCGGTAATCTTTTCTGAAATGCCAATGGTAAATTCTACCTTATACTTGTTTTCAATATATTGTTTTATTTTGTGTAAATCTTCAATTAAGGTTTGTCGTTTTGGGGTTTGCGACAAAAGAAGATACTTTGATTCTTTGCGGGCAAGCAAATCATACATATGCAAACGTTTTTCAAAACTATTATAAATACGATTGGCTAAGTCAATGTTATGTTGGTCAAAATTTGAAAGCTCACAAACCGCAAAATGGTAATAATCGACATTATCATAACCGAGTTCATCCATCTTCATTTTAACCACATCAGGATTAAACTTATCTTTTGTGATCAGTTCCATGATGACACGGTTATTTTCGCGTTTAAATTCTTTTTGTCTATTTAAAAAGTGCTCTTTGATTAATATTTCCGACATGGTTACAATGACTTTAGAAAACTGTCTAATGGTATCAACCTCACCAGTTATACCGACCACTGCGACTAAATCGCCTTCATAAAAGACAGGAAGATTAATCCCCCGCAATGCCCCTTCATACTGACCATCGTATTCGATTTCCAATGGTTTTTTGGTTTCAACAACCATGCGTGCACCCGCATGGGTATCGCCAACGCGTGATGTATCAGTGCTTGATACAATAATGCCTTCATTGGAAATAATGTTTATGTCTTCATGCACAACACTGCGAAGATTATGAATGATCGTGTCAGCTTGTCTGCGACTAATTACCATGGTTTCACCAACTTTTTTTATATTGTGGAAAGCCGGACGCAAATGTACGTCCGGCTCAACAATAGGAGGTCGAATCAACGGATTCGCCTTTCAGTTTCTTCGTCGAATAATTCATATTTTTTCCCTAAATCAACTTTGACGGTATCGCCAGTCGCAATGGTTAATTGGTCGGTTACGATTTGCAAGGGTTCACCATTCAACTCAGTATTGATAATAATGTGTGAACCTTGTGGTTCCACAATGTTTGCATCAATGGTAATGGGTGCGTCTTTTGATACTTTTATGTATTCTGGACGGACGCTATATATAATGGTTTTATCAAGGTAATCTTTTTCAAGTGTTTTTGCAAGTTCACCCGTTACACGTTCTTCAAACGCATCATGAACAAGTCGGATCGATTCCTTGTCTTTTTTAACGGTGACATGGAAAAAATTAGAAGGCGGTGAGCCCATGAATTTAGCAATAAACATGGTTTCTGGGTTGTGATAAATTTCATGGGGAGTTCCAATTTGTTGGATTACACCTTCATTCATAACAACAATACGGTCTGCTAAACTCATCGCCTCAGCTTGGTCATGGGTAACGAATATGCTGGTTGCTTTTAATTCGTAGTGAATACGTTTTAAATCGGTCCGCATGGCAACACGTAATTTTGCGTCTAAGTTTGAAAGCGGTTCATCGAGTAAAAATACTTTTGGTTTGACCGCAATCGCTCTTGCGACTGCAAC
>PWME01000242.1 GCA_003559235.1 Mollicutes bacterium
ATGCTTGTGGCGATTTTTATTGGGTTATCGTTTTATACCCACGCTAGAAATAGAGGACACTATCCAATGCTGTTTTCTAAACCGATAAGACGCCAAAACTTTCTCTTATCAAAAGCGATTTTGATGAATGGTTTTACGGTGCTTGCCCTATGGTTATCTGCCTTAGTTTTTAGTTTTTACACAGCCATCTTATTTGAAGGATTTGAACCATTACGTTTTGTTTTGGCAATGATTCCTTATACAATCTTTTTCATCTTTATGATGCAAGTGGCGCTTTTCTTTTCGGTATTATTTAAGTCCTATATACTCGCAGCGGTAAGCAGTATTGCAGTGCTTGTTTTTTTACCGGTATTTTCGTTAATTGACCGCGGAATTTTCAAGGTGTTGCCAAGTCAGCTTATGAACGGTCCGCTTATCTATTTACAAGATGAAACCCATACCCAAATATGGGGAGCATCGCTTGTGACCCTCGCTTTAGGGTTAGTCCTGTTAGGGATTTCGCTTGTCCTTTTTAACAAGCGACCATTGACATAAAAAAACCGGAAAATCCGGTTTATAGTTCGTTGATATTGCGGAAAAAGAGTTCTGCCGTTTTGAAGTTTGATGCAAGTGGGATTTGATAGACATCGCTTAAACGGAATAATGCGGAGACATCGGGTTCATGGGGTTGCATGGTCAAAGGATCGCGGAAGAAAATAATCATATCCACTTCACCCTTAGCGACTTCAGCCCCAATTTCTTGGTCGCCACCGAGCGGTCCAGATTTAAAACATTTAACCGGTAAGCCCGTGGCACGTTTAACGATTTTTCCGGTTGTGCCCGTTGCCATTAAGGTATGTTGTTTTAATGTTTCGACGTGTTTCATACAAAAATGTACCATATCATCTTTCTTCTTATCGTGCGCTATAAGTGCTATATTCACCGTATCACCTCAGCGTTATTATACCGCACATAAGAAAAATTTGCATGATTTTTTAAGCATTCATAATGATTTAATAAAGGAAGTATAACATGTTTGAAAAGCAATATAAGATTGACAGTGGGATGTGTGATTTAGAAGGAAAGCTTTCTCCTTATGGTTTCTTTTGGTTGCTTAATGACATTATGGAGAAAAATGCCAACAGTTATGGGTTAGGGACGGATTATCATTTGGCTAGAGATCTAGCGTGGATTTTGGTTTCGTATGATGTGCATATTTATGACACGGTTAAAAATGGTGACACCGTGATTGCAGGGACATTGCCGTATGCGTTTAAAAAAATGTATGGCTTTAGAAAGTATCGTTTTAAAGATAAAAACGGCAATGTGCTGCTTAAAGGAAAGGCGAAGTTTGTATTGGTAAACATTAAAACCAAAGCACTCGTGAAACCACCACTTGATATGTTGGATAAGTTTACCGATGCAAAAAAAGAACCCGCGTCGTTGCTGTTTGAACGCATACGATTGAAAAAAGAAACGGTGATTGAGTCTAAAACATTAACAATTGGTGAAGATTTAATTGACGTGAATGGGCACGTCAATAATGCGAATTATATTAAACTTGCGACCGCGTTAATAGATCATGATATTACGCTACCCAAGCGTGTTCGTATTGAGTATAAAAAAGAAGTCTTTTCAAATGAACAGATAACCGTAAACCTATTTGAAGATAGCCAAACCCTCAAGTATATCAGCATTATGCGTGATGATGCATGTTGTGCGGAGATTGTATTTGAGGCGGCTTCATGGGATAATGAAACAAACAGCGTTTAAAAGGAGGGATTGTTAACGATGAAAATGATTGATCAAAAGGCAAAATTTTACCATGGGTTACACATTCCTAAAATTGGGTTTGGGACATGGCAAAGCAAACCAGGAGACGAAACGTACAATGCGGTTAGGTATGCACTTAAACATGGGTATCGCCATATTGATACTGCCGCCGCTTATAAAAATGAAGAAAGTGTCGGACAAGCGTTAAAAGATTCTCAACTGAAGCGTGAAGATATATTTATAACGACGAAGCTTCCTGCAGAAATCAAAACTTATGAGGGTGCGCTTGAAGCGTTTGAAAATTCGCTTAAAGCGTTAGACACTGACTATGTGGATCTTTATTTAATGCATGCGCCCTGGCCGTGGCATGACATGGGAAAAGATTACAAAGATGGTAACGTTAAAGCCTATCGTGCAATGGAACAAGTGTACCGTGAAGGCAAAGCGAAAGCGATAGGGGTGTCGAATTTTAATCCTGATGATTTAGACAACATTCTGACGCGATGTGATATTGTGCCACATGCCAATCAAATTGCCTATTTTATCGGTTTAGATCAAACCGATACAATTCAAGCGTGCAGAAAAAATAATATTTTGGTTGAGGCATATTCACCGCTTGGCATCGGGTATTTGTTAGAAAACGAAACCATCCAATCGATGGCGAAAAAGTATGATGTAACACCCGCACAATTGTGTATTCGGTGGTGTATTCAAAAAGACACCTTACCATTGCCAAAAACAGTGCGGGAATCACGGGTTATTGAAAACAAAGCGGTTGATTTTGTGATTAAGGAAGCCGATATGAAAGTGCTCGATGCCATAAAAGGCGATCCGCGTCGTTTTGGTTAGTTAGGCCATTAAAAAAACTGTGTTTTCAAAGCACAGTTTTTTTAATGCGAATCCAACGTTGCTTGGTAGCCTTCTAACGTTTGATTGAGTTTTGCCATGTCGATGAAACGCACGCTTCTAAACACTTCTTTCCCGGATGTAAAGACCATCGTTGCAGGAACGCTAAATAGCATGAGATTGCC
>PWME01000169.1 GCA_003559235.1 Mollicutes bacterium
CCTGCAAAGGATTGAACAGAATCGCATGGAGAATCTGGAACGGCAACGAATGCGTTTTCTCTCACCGGATTACAATCCGGGAAACAACTGGTGGGGCAGTGATGTGACCCAGTGAGGCACAACCGTATCAAAAGTACAGTAATAAATACCCATTCTCTTATATAGGATGCTCTTCATAACTAAAAAAACACCAACGGGAAAAATGTTAGTGATTCAATTACCAAAACTGTTTGTACTATATTTAGCACTTCTGTCTCTTTATTTTTTAAGTCTGGTGTCCGATGTCAAAGCCCTTGCGCCAGATGAAAAAAACAGTGTACGAGTACCCGTTGATCGGCCCAATATCATCTATATTTTGGCAGATGATGCTGGATATGGCGATCTGAGCAGTTACGGACAGAAAAATTTCAAAACTCCGAATCTGGACCAGATGGCTGCCGAAGGCATGAAATTCACCCAGCACTACGCTGGAAGCACCGTCTGTGCTCCATCCCGGTCTGTCCTCTTGACGGGACTGCACGGCGGACGGACCCAGATCCGGGACAACTACGAGGTGATGCCGGTTGGCCAGCTTCCGTTGCGTTATGGTACGGTTACTTTACCCAAAGTCCTTCAGGGTGCTGGTTATAAACCCGGCATGTTCGGCAAATGGGGTCTCGGTTATCCCGACTCAGAAGGCGAGCCGGCCCTTCAGGGATTTGATGAGTTTCTGGGATTTATTTGTCAGCGCCGTTCACACTTCTTCTATCCGGAGTATATTTACAAACAGCATTCAGATGTGGCGGTGGAGAAGTTTCACCTCGAAGGTAATATAGTCCACGAAGTCTCAAGAGAAAATTTTCAGCGGCACGGTTCTGGACCGGCCATTTGTCCCGTACAATACAGTCAGGACGTGATTATGGAACATGCACTGGAGTTTATCGGGCGGCACGGCAGGTCGGATAGTCCATTTTTTCTCTATATCCCGTCACAGATACCACATGCATCCCTCGAAGTTCCGGATAAATGGATACAGTTATTTCTGGATGAAAATGGAGATAGTATTTTCGAGGAAGATACCTCTCATAATCCCGGTGGGTACACCCGTCAAGATAAGCCGATGGCCGCCTATGCAGCGATGATGACCCTTCTTGATGATTATGTAGGAAGAATACTAGAAAAACTGGATGGAACGGGTTTGGCGGAAAATACACTGGTAATCTTTACCAGTGATAACGGCTCTTACTCAGAAGGAGGCTATCATTACGCAATGCATCAGTCCAATGGAGTGTTGCGTGGGGGAAAGCGTGATTTGTATGAGGGGGGCATCCGGGTGCCCATGATTGCCCGCTGGACGGGAGTAGTTCCTGCGGGAGTGGTCAGTGATCATATTTCAGCCTTTGACGATATGTTGCCAACCTTCGCAGAACTGGCTGGTGTAACAGTTCCTCCGGGTCTCGACGGGGTCTCTATGGTGCCAGAACTGCTAGGTCAGCATGATCTGCAGTCAGACAGGCCCTATCTTTACTGGGAGTTTCATCCACGTGGGGGGCACCAGGCGGTCCGATCAGGAGCATGGAAAGCAATCAGAATGAATGTGAGAAACAATTCGGATTCACATGTCGAACTCTACAATCTCTCTGAGGATCTCTCTGAAAAGCATAACGTTGCCGCCGATCATCCCGAAATCGTTAAAGAAATGCTCGGAATCATGTCTGACGCACACATTCCGTCACATCAGTTTCCCCTTTTTAAATAAAAAAAGATCCAATCGTAATTATCCATAGAAAAAGATGAAACATTCATTCGGTTATAAGGTTGCATCAGAATTAATTATTAGTTTAATATTTCTTATATATTTTTCTACATCAAGTGATGGTAAAAATCCTGATAAATCTGGTGGATCAATTAATAATAAATCAAATATTTTGTTAATTAATATTGATGATTTGGGATGGACAGATGCAGGGTTTATGGGAAGTAAATATTATAAAACACCGAATGTAGACCGTTTGGCAAATGAAGGTATGGTTTTTAGCAGGGCTTATGCAACAGCAGCAAATTGTGCACCCTCCAGAGCGGCGCTTTTTAGCGGTCAATATGCTCCTCGCACAGGCATTTATACAGTTGGAAATTCAGAACGCGGTGAAGCTGAGCATCGAAAACTCATTCCCGTTGAGAATAGCTTGTTTTTGGATGAGGATAATCTAACAATAGCAGAATTATTACAACGGAATGGTTATAAAACGGCACATGTTGGAAAGTGGCATATAAGTGAGGATCCCCTTTTAAATGGTTTCGATATTAATATAGCTGGACTTGAAGCTGGAAACCCTAGTTATGGAAGTATGGGAGGTTATTTTTCTCCTTATAATAATCCATTTCTGGAAAATGGTCCAGAAGGGGAATACTTAACAGATCGGCTGACTGATGAAGCTATTGCCTTTTTGGAAACGGTAAATGATCAGCCATTCTTCTTAAACTATTCACCATATATTGTACATACACCTATAGAACCAAAACCAGAATTGGAGGAAAAGTATTTGGGTAAGACCACAACAGATCGTCATGATAATGCCGGATATGCTGGTATGGTCGAAACGATGGATACAAATGTTGGACGATTGATGGATTACCTTAAAGAATCAGATAAGTTTGAAAACACGTTAATCATTTTTACATCAGATAATGGTGGCTTGCATGAAATTAGTAGACAGTGGCCATTACGTGCAGGAAAAGGATCATACTTTGAAGGTGGCATAAGAGTGCCAATGATTGTAGTCTGGGATGGAAAAGTAGAACCC
>PWME01000074.1 GCA_003559235.1 Mollicutes bacterium
CAAAAGTAACTTATATGGGCGGTTTACGCTACACTCCGGCTCTGTATGACGAATCCATTGCAGTGCAAATGTATAAGCCCGACAATTCGCAGGCATTTGCCAGGCAATTCCCTTCATCTGCAGGTGTTGATTTTTCAATCAGCTACCGGATAAACAATGCAAAATACACCGGGGTATGGTCATTAATGGTGAAAAACGCCTTAATGCAACCCGATTATTCCGATCCATTCTACGATTTCATTACAAAAGATGTAACTATCGACATGATGAAGATGCCCATTCCATCACTTGGATATAAGATTCATTTTTAATGATGATTTTATTGAACCAGTGGAGTTACCCCTTAAACGCATTAAAACCAACTAATCTTAACAATTAATTTTATGATAATAACAATCCTTAATGGTGAAATGCAGCTTGAACCAAATAATTTTTCAGTCTATATTACCGACCTTGACAGGCAATTGCAAAAAGACCATACGGTAAATCATTTTCAACTCAAAGAAATGAATATCAGGCATTGTACCGGATGCTGGTCCTGTTGGTGGAAAACTCCGGGTATTTGCGCAATTAAAGATGATATGGACGAGATATTTGCAACAATTATGGCATCTGACTTCCTGATCTTCGCCTCACCAATCATGAGAGGTTTTACCAGTTCATTGCTGAAGAGGATGACCGACAGGCTGGTAACCCTGCTTCATCCCTATATTATACTGACTAACGGTGAATGTCATCACAGGAAAAGATATCAAAGGTATCCCGATTTTGGCCTGCTTCTGGAAAAGGAACATGATTCAGATGATGAGGACATAGAGATTATAAAGGATATTTATGACAGGTTTGCATTGAATTTTCACTGCACGCAAAAGTTTGCATGGCTTACTGACCGAAACAATACTAAAGAAATAGCTTATGACACTCACGATATTTAATGGTTCACCCCGCAGGCATAAAAGCAATTCAACCCTGCTGACAGAGCATTTTATTAAAGGATTTCACAGTATAAAAGAAAAAGAGAACGTCAGGGTATGCTATCTTGCAGAAACCAAAATGCTGAAGGAAAATTTGAATATTTTTGACCGGTCGGAGCAAGTTATTATAATATTCCCTCTTTATACAGACTGCATGCCGGGTATGGTAAAAGAATTTTTTGAGCATCTCCCGGTGAAAGATAGCTCACCTTCCTTAAAACTTGGTTTCATCGTACAATCTGGCTTCCCCGAATCAAGCCATTCAATTTACGTGGAGCGCTACCTGAGAAAACTTGCCCAAAGGATCAACTGCAATTATCTCGGAACTGTTATTAAAGGAGGTGTGGAAGGTATCAGATCGATGCCATCTTCAATGAATAAAAAAGTATTTAAAAGTTTTCACCAGCTGGGTGTGCACTTTGCAGAATATGGAGAGTTCTCCGGAGAGATTATGGTAAAAATGAAAAATCCGATAAAGTTCAACAATATGGAATTAATCATTTTCCGGTTTTTAAAAATTACAGGACTAGTCGATTACTACTGGAAAAGTAATCTTAAAAAGAACGGAGCGTACCATCAGCGAGATAATAAACCGTTTGGTAATTGACCTGAAGGAATATGCAGGATGCAAACCTACTTCGTAACGGTGCTTAACAAAGAGTACCCGGTATCCACCAGTGCCGCCCGGGTACTCAGCCTGGCAGAGAACAGCCGCTTTCAGCTATATACCTCTCCCTGTGCCTTGCTTTCGCAATTTACTTTTCCAAAAAAAAGCAGGAATGACATGGCAAATAAGAAGATAACGCTTCTGGCCACAATAATTGCGATAACAAAAACAGATGAAATTACCGTGAAACAAACCATTAGAAACAAAAACATTAATGATTTCGAAGACGGATTTGAATACTATTCGGCCCTTGATTCCGGATGCAAAATTATAATAACTGAGTATGCCGGGAATTTCTATTCCTCAGAAATTGAAGTCATTGATTGCAATGGCTTTTTGAACAAGTATCCATAAACCAAAAAGGATCGGGTTATGATTACCTTTTTCCTGAAGGAAGCGGTCATTGACGCCGACTCTGGGTTTCCATACTGGAGGAGAGGATATTAAATCAGAAAAAGTAAAAGAAAAAGGATAGAAATAATTAATACTACTATAAGTATTTCCAAGTAATACAGAAAAGATTCACTTTTTGAAAACCTTTTGCCGGGATTAAAGACTTTTATTATTTTTAAAAAAATCTTTTGCATAGGATAAGTTAAATAGCCATTACATTCACCAGAACCAAAGATTCAGAACCGGCAAGGTTTAAGGATAAATTAAGCTGCCATGCGACAGCTTAATTTATCCTGTGAAAACCCAAACCCTATCTTTTTATGAATTTTCTAGCAACCCGTAATCCCTTATCATTCGTTACCTGGAGTAAATAAATACCATTCCCCAGAGAGGTTATGTCCAGAACTGTCGTTGCATTATTTACGGAAGCCCTGTAAACTTCCTGTCCTAACATATTTACAATACTGATCTGGTTCCTGCCTTCGAGATTTTCTATCACCAGATAGTCAGAAGCCGGATTCGGGTATATTGAAAGTTCAGATTCCGAAACTGGCTCCAGGATACTTGTTGCCAGGGGTTCTCCTACTGTTACACGGCCGTAGCCTTCTGTAAAGCCCCAGTTACGGTTCCAGGTGGCTGACCACTGGTGCAGGTATTTTCTTCCTGCTTCCGGGTCCGGGTCATCCCTGTCGGCAGCCTGGATGTCGAACTGGAATACCTCAATTTCCCTTATCACTATAGGAACG
>PWME01000054.1 GCA_003559235.1 Mollicutes bacterium
ACCGCCTAGATCAAGATTGTAGTGCCGGTTGTTTTCAATTACATCCCTTACATCCCCTTCAGGAGAAAAGGGGGCAGTGTCGGGATTGAGTCCTTTGGAAATCCAGAACTGAACTGCTTCATCATAATGCATATCCTGATAGCGTAGGTTCTGTGCTGTCATGCCAAAGACAAAAATGTACAGGATGAGCAGTGCTGCTCTGAAAACTTTTGTGCTATCTGT
Source organism: Mollicutes bacterium (assembly GCA_003559235.1). GTDB lineage: Bacteria > Bacillota_I > Bacilli_A > Izemoplasmatales > Izemoplasmataceae > PWME01. The sequence goes on from PWME01000054.1 coordinate 223, forward strand.
TATCATTAGTTTTGGGTGTTTTGGGTTGTATTGTTTTTTTGCGAAAGAATTTCTTCAATGATAAAAGAAGGCCTTTTCTTCACTTCAAAATAGAGCCTGCCAATGTATTCGCCGATAATGCCCAGCATAAGCAGGATCAATCCCCCCAGGAAGAAAATGCCTACGGCCAGGGAAGCAAGACCCGGCGTGTCGGTGGGTGAATGGCCCAGCACTTTGAAATCCAGGATTCGGTGCAAAATAAAAAACAATCCTGTCAGAAAGGATGCTGCAGAAATAAACAGACCGGTGAAGGTAGCAATGCGCAGCGGGAAGACAGAAAAATCCAGCAGTCCGTCGATGGCAAGGCTGATAAGTTTGCGGGGGGTATATTTGGCTTTGCCGGAGGCTCTGACATCCCTTTCATAATCAACGGCCACCTGCCTGAAACCTGCATATGCCCTCAACCCCCTGATAAATTTGAGCTGCTAAGTCATGCCGGTATTGAGAATGTTTACAATTTTGCGGTCCATGATGCAGAAGTCGCCCGAATCTGCAGGGATTTTGATGTTTCCCATCCATCTCAAAAGCCGGTAGAAAAATGTATATCCTGCCCTTTTGAAGAGACCTTCCTTCCTGGATTTTCTCCGGGCATAGGCCACCTGGTTTCCTTCTTTCCATTTTTCTACAAGCAACGGGATTACTTCCGGCGGGTCCTGCAGGTCTCCGTCCATAACCACTACGGCATCTCCGGCGGCATTTTCCAGTCCGGCAGAGATGGCCGGCTGATGGCCGAAATTCCGGGATAGTTTTACTACCCTGACATCCGTATCTGCCGCCAGGATGGATTTCAGTTCACCCAGCGTGTTGTCCTGAGAGCCGTCATCAACAAACAGTATTTCATGGCGGATTGCGGATTTGTCCAGGGCAGTTTTAAGCCTTCGGTAAAGCTCTTTAACGTTGGCTTCTTCATTGTAAAGGGGTACGACAACTGATATCATATCAAAAACCTGTTTTAGCTGAAAGTGAATTGCTTTTTTTGAGAAAGTCCTGTGGGATGCCCATTGTCCGCAAGGCTTCATATGCCACTTTTATGGAGTTGTTTACACTGCGTTCATCCGGGTACACATGGCTCATGTTGGCCAGAAACATGTTATCGACAGGGGACTGGCAGGAGGGGATTTTCTCCGAAAACCCGATGTCGCATACCGTTGCGGCAGTATAAGTTTTGAAAAAATGTGTGCGGATAATGTCAGTGGCATGGAAGTCCGGAAATATTTGGGGCAGATAATCCAGCATCCGGCGGGTTATTTCCTCATCATCCATAAAAGCTGTTTTCTCGTCCGGGGCGAAATACCTGGACAGATAGGCAATGTGTCTGTTTCCGTATTCTGCCGGACTTACAAAGTTGGTTTGTTCGATTACACCGCCAAAAGGGCTGTCGGAGTCGCTGATGTTGAGCCAGTAATAATTGCTCAGCGGTTTTTTCATTTCCAGCACCAGGCAGATGGCACCAAAGTATTGGATTTGCTTCAGTTTTTGGCTGTAGGCTTTGCAGGTATCGGGAAGTACATTTGCCAGGACAAAGCCCGGGATGGTAAACAGAAACTGTTTCCCCTGCCAGGTTCCTTTGGGAGTATCAATTGCGGTTATCTGATTGTTTTCAATGCGGACGTTTTCCACCGGGCAATGGCTTACCAGCTCAACTCCCATCTGGCTGAGTCGCTCAAGCAGACTGTCCACCAGCAGCTGCAGGCTGCCCTTCAGATAGCCCAGCTGCTCTTTTCCTGACTTGCGCGAGTTGACCCGCTGGCGCAACCTCCCTATCATCCACGAAAGGGGGACTTTGTCAGCATAGGGGCCGAATTTTACTTCCAGCATCGGTTGCCAGATTATACGGGTGGCCTGCGCCCCTGCCCGGGTTTTGAACCACTGCAAACAGGGCACATCCTCATACTTCTTCCAGTTGGCAAACCGGGACAGGTACAAACTTGTCAGTCCGAAAAGGAGTTTCCCCTTCCAGCCAAGGGGGCTGAACTTCATAAGGTCTTTTGCGCTCTGAAAAGGAAATAACTGCCCGTTGGAAAACATACCCATAGAGGTGCGGGTAAAATGGAGCTGCTCCTCAAGACCCAGCTCTTTGAGCAGCCAGAGCAATTCCAGGTCATGGGTGAAGAAATGATGGTAAAACCGCTCAAGCCTTGCATCGCCGGTGGCAAAAGTATTGAGCAGCCCGCCAAACTGGCCGTCAGCCTCCAGCAACGTTACTTTCATGCCGGCTCTGGCCGCCATGTAAGCTGCACTTAATCCCGTAATTCCACCACCTGTGATTACAATATCCTGCATTGCGCTTTCATTCCTTTTACCGCATGATAACTGGTTGCCAATTTCCTTTCAAATATCACACATTTTTTTTACATAGTTTTGATTTTTGGCTGGCAATTTTTAGTCCGGACCGAAGCTTTAGTCCGGACCGGGCGGGTGCGTTGAAAAAAGATTTCGGGGTTCGGTTTGCGATAAAAATCACTCCGTGATTTTTAAAAAACTGCGCCTCTGCGGCTTTGCGAGAGGAAAAAGACA
>PWME01000186.1 GCA_003559235.1 Mollicutes bacterium
GCCGCAGGAATAATGTGTTCAGCATAGGTTACATTATAGTTTTCGACAAACACAACTTTTAAGTAATCATTGGTGGTGTCGTCTTGATTGACCTTTTTGGCAATGGTATTGATCAGTTTAATAATTTTCTTGGCGTAATGATAGCCAGTTGCGGCTTTTGCGCCAAAGATAAACGTATGGGGTACATACGTTTCAAGGAACTTAGGTTCGGTTTTTAACCGGTGATAGATTGCCATAATATGCAGGGCATTCATCAGTTGCCGTTTATATTCATGCATCCGCTTGATTTGCACATCAAAAATGCTATTTGGATCAATTTCGATGCCTTGTTCTTTTTGAATGCGTTCAGCGAGCGCATGTTTATGCTTATATTTAATCGCTTCAAAACGCTTGTGCCACGCTGGGTCGTTTGCGTACGCTTCTAAACTTTGTAAGGCTTCAGGCAAGCGTGTATGGCCCGCTGAATCAAATACCATTTGACTTAACTCAGGATTAATATGTTTTAACCAACGTCTATGGGTAATGCCGTTGGTTTTGTTATTAAATTTATTCGGATAGAGTGCATCAAAGGGTTGCATCACTGCTTCTTTTAACAACTTCGTATGGAGTGCGGCAACGCCGTTCACACTAAACGACCCGACAATCGCTAAATGTGCCATGCGAATGCGTCCCTCTTCAATGATGGCAAGTTCACGGATCGCAGATTCATCATACCCTTTATGTTTTAACGTGTTTCTAAATCGTTTATCGATTTCTTCAATGAGTAAATAAATTCTTGGTAAGATCGGCTCAAACAATTGAATAGGCCATGTTTCTAACGCTTCAGCCATCAACGTATGGTTGGTGTAAGCACACGTGTTTTTGGTTATATGCCACGCAGTATCATAATCAAGGGCAAATTCATCGAGTAAAACCCGCATCATTTCAGGAATAATTAAGGCTGGGTGGGTATCGTTAATTTGGAAAACAAGTAAATCGTTTAAATTGTCAAACGTTTTATAGCGTGCATAGTGCTTTTTAAGCAAGCTACGTACCCCTGCAGCGCTAAAGAAATACTGTTGTTTGATGCGCAAGCGTTTCCCTTCATCGGTCATATCATCAGGGTATAAAAACCCACTAATTTGTCTTAATGATGCATTGTATTCAAACCCGTGCATCGATTCAGGGAACACTTTCGTTGGTTCAGCGTTCCATAATCTTAAATGATTGACAACACCATTTTCTTCCCCAACAACTGGAATGTCATAAGGCACCGCCTTAATCAGTTCAGCGGGTTCATAAATAGCCCGGCCGTTTTCAAATCGCGCTTCACCGCCAAAAGGAATAGCAAGCGCATCTTCTTCAACCCGCACTTCCCATACATATTGTTCTTTTAACCAGTCATCGGGCAGTTCGACTTGATGACCATCTTCAAAGGTTTGTTCAAAAAGGCCATACCGATAACGAATCCCGTTGCCATAACCTGGGTACCCTAGTGATGCCATGGAATCTAAAAAACATGCGGCCAATCTTCCCAGTCCACCGTTTCCAAGCCCTGCATCCGCTTCTAAATGTTCAATGTCACCTAAGTCAATGCCAAGCGAATCAAACGCTTTTTCAACGACATCACGAATGCCTAAGTTATAAAGGTTATTTGTGATCAAGCGCCCCATTAAAAATTCCATGGAAAAATAATGGATGGCTTTATGCTCTTCTGTGGCAAGCTGATGTTTGGTGTATAACCATGGCATCCCGGTTCTTTCACGCGCTAACATACCAAGGGTATGGTATTGTTGGCGCGGTGTTGATGCTTTAAATGGAACCGCATAGGTTTTTTCAAGTTTATCAACGAATGCGTTCGCAAACGTTTCTGCATCTTTGAAAGGATTCATCGCGTCAACTCCTTATATGATGTACGTGCGTATTATACCAAAAAAGCAACGGTTTACACGATTTGTTCGTGTGAAACCGTTACCCCATTATCATTTTAATGTAAGCGTAACCATTGGCGTAAATATGCCTGTTACTTTAATCCGTTCGTCTGCACACATACCATGCTGCATGGTTGTTAAGTTCATGCACAATGACTTGCGAATTTGCAGAATTTTTACAAAGCGATTTTAATTCAGCGGGCACCTGTTTTACAAAGTTAAAATAATCGCCGCGTTCTAACCATTCTACCAACGCAATGAATGGGTTCTTATTCTTTTTGTAGTCATGCACAATAACGATGTGCTTTGCAAGACGCGCCATGGTTTGATAAAAGGCATGGCGTTCTTTCTCACCTAAGCCATGCGCCACATAAGAAGCAATCACAATGTCAAAGGCGTGATCAGCAAACGGCAACCCTTCTAAAATATCGTGCTCATGAAACTGAATCGCTTGATGGGTAGTTTTTCGCTTGGCGATATTTAGCATTTTATTCGATGCATCAACACCGTGAACCGTAAACCCTTGATTGGCAAACATAGAGGCAAGCGCGCCTGTGCCACAGCCTAAATCAAGCACCGATTCGTATTCATGCAAATTAAGGGTTGATTCAAGAGATTTATAAGCGCGTAAATAACGCTTTTTTTGCTTGTTAAAAAACCATCCATAAACGGGCGCTATTAGATTAAACAACTTAACATGTTTTCGCATCGAAAAACCCCTCATTAACGATTATGATTTTCCTTGTTTCACTTGGTAAGATTTTAACTGTTTATCAAATTCAGTTGCATCAACACGCTGGTGGGATTTGTTGTTATAAAGTGCATGGTCAGCGCGAATAATTAATCGTTCAAAGTTTTCACC
>PWME01000188.1 GCA_003559235.1 Mollicutes bacterium
GGTTTGTCGACAAACCCTTCAAAGAAGTGCTCTCGGTAGCACCGCCCATGTATGAAGATGTCTGGACCGCAGGCAAATGCATGTACAAACTGGAGCCGGTCATCCAGAAGGGTGGAAAGTTAATCATTTACGCTCCCCACATCACCGAAGTGTCCTATACCCATGGCAAGCATATCGACGAGATCGGGTACCATGTCCGTGATTACTTCATGAAGCAAATGGACAAGTTCGGGCACGTTCCGCGAGGTGTGCTTGCGCACTCAACGCATGTCAAGGGCAGCGGCACCTATGAAGACGGAGTGGAAATACCGAATGTGGATGTAGTTCTGGCCACCTCGATTCCTGAAGAACGGTGTCGAAAGATCAACCTGGGCTATATGGATCCGGCCACAATTGACATTGATGCATACCGTGACCGCGAGCAGGAGGGGATATTGTATGTGCCCAAGGCCGGGGAGATTCTGTACAGGCTCAATGATCAGAAACCCGGGTAATGGCGCAAATGAGATTTTATTTAATGAAAAAAAATGGCAGTTACACGTGATAAAGAGCTGCCGGCTGTATAAACAATACTGAAACATAACATATAGGACAATGAAATGAACATGACAGCCACCTGATGACACTCAGGAGCATGATTATCATCGTCATGGACATTCTATGTAACCTATTAAATCAAAAATTATAAACACATGAAAAAGAATGATATTGGATTGATCGGACTGGCTGTCATGGGGGAAAACCTCGTGCTGAATATGGAATCGAAAGGTTTTTCTGTTGCGGTTTTCAACCGTTCGGAAGCTAAAACAAGGGCATTTGCCGAGGGCAAGGCAAAAGGCAAGAATATTTATCCGGCGTACACGCTGGATGATTTCGTCAATGCGGTGGAAAGCCCCCGGAAAATCATGCTCATGGTAAAAGCCGGTGAGCCGGTGGACAAGACCATTGAATCGCTGTTACCGCTTCTGGACAAAGGCGATCTGATTATCGATGGAGGAAATTCCGACTACCAGGATAGCGAGCGCAGAACGGAATGGCTCGAGAAGGAAGGGATTTTGTTCATCGGCACAGGTGTCAGCGGTGGCGAGGAAGGCGCACTCAAAGGGCCATCCATCATGCCCGGCGGACAAAAGGAAGCCTACGAACTTGTGGAGCCGATCTTTACAAAAATTTCTGCGCAGGTAAATGGCGAGCCATGCAGCACCCATATCGGAACGGCCGGTGCCGGACATTTTGTGAAAATGGTCCACAACGGCATCGAATATGGCGACATGCAGCTGATTACCGAAGCGTACATGCTGCTCAAGCATGTGCTCGGCATGGATGCACAGCAGCTGCATGAAACGTTCAATGAGTGGAATTCGGGTGATCTTGATTCCTACTTGATCGAAATTACCGCAGACATCCTCGGAAAGACCGATGCTGATACCGGCAAGCCTCTTGTGGATGTGATCCTGGATACCGCCGGACAAAAAGGAACCGGCAAATGGACGGTAAGAGCTGCGCTGGATACAGGCGTATCCACCCCCACGATTGCCGAGGCCGTTTTTGCACGCATTATATCATCCCTGAAGCAGGAGCGGGTGGAAGCATCCAAAATCCTGGCCGGACCCGATACCGCTCCTTTTGACGGAGATGCAGAGGCCTTCAAGAACGCGGTTCGGGATGCACTTTACGCATCCAAAATTTGCTCTTATGCACAAGGCTTTGCGCTTATGCAGGCGGCAAGTGACGAGTATGGCTGGGATCTGAAACTCGGTGAAATTTCCATGATTTGGAGAGGGGGCTGCATCATCCGTGCCCACTTCCTGCAGCATATCAAGGATGCTTATGACAATAATCCTGATCTGAAAAACCTGCTGCTGGATCCCTATTTCAACAAATCCATCTAAAAAGCACAGATGCCTTGGAGGGAGGTGGTGGCCACAGCATCCAGGCTGGGAATTCCCATCCCTGCATTCAGCTCGGCTCTGAGCTACTACGATTCCTACCGGTCAGCACGCCTTGGTGCCAATCTGCTTCAGGCACAGCGTGATTATTTCGGTGCGCATACGTATGAGCGCGTGGATAAAGAAGGATTCTTCCACACCGAATGGCTGAAGATCTAGTTGCCTGAGCAAATGAACAATCCTGGAGGAATGCATTATGAAATGTCCATGACCGGGCATGCCCCGGAGACACAGGAGCATGATTAAAAGTCATGGACATTCAAACTGACCTTATGAATCCAACAATTTGAACAGATGAACACCAAAAATGTACTTGTTGCACAGTCAGGTGGTCCCACACCGGTGATCAACAACTCCCTGCGTGCCATTGTCGACACCTGCAAGCAGTTTCCGGATGTTTTCGGCACGGTCTATGCAGGCAATCACGGCATCGAGGGTGTGTTGAAAGAAGAACTGATCGACATGTCCGCACAACCGGCTGATGAAATTGCCCTTTTGCGGACAACCCCGGCAGCCGGGTCCATCGGTACCTGCCGGTACAAGCTCAAAGAGCATCAGGAGGCCGATTTCAATCGGGTCGTGGAGGTGCTCAAGGCTCACAATATCGGGTACTTTTTCTACATCGGCGGCAACGATTCGATGGATACGGCCAACAAAGTGGCAAAATTGGCTCAGGAAAAAGGCCTTGACCTGATCGGGACCGGTGTGCCAAAAACCATCGACAATGATGTAGGCGATTCGGAGTTCAAGCTTATCGACCACACTCCGGGATATGGCAGCGTGGCACGGTATTGGGCGCTGAACGTCCAGAATGCCAACGA
>PWME01000033.1 GCA_003559235.1 Mollicutes bacterium
GCTGGGTTGATAGATCTAATAGTGCCGTATATGTCTTTGATATGGATAATTATGGGTTAGCAGAACTACTCAACAGAAATTGAAAGCAGGCGTCAGGATTAAAGCTCCTTTCGACCCCATAGCTCACTGAGTGGATTAACTCCGAATCAGTTCTACGAAAAACAGTTTGAAGCAGTACCTCATACGTCCATTATTCTTCTTTTAATTGGCTGATTTATTTGAGGGGTAAAGGAGGTTTATAATAAATTTATTCTTAAGTTTTTTTATGTGTAATAAAGATATAGTTATAGTAAAGAATGGAACCTTAGAGTTGTTTGATTCATTTGATGCAGATGACTTCAATGACGTTTTTGATACTGCAACTAATTTGATGATAACATCAAGTGGTTTTTTCGACCCCATATCACACTTGGTATGTAATCGTCTAAATTATGCTCCAATTAAAGAGAATATTGTTTATGATCTACTGAATTTTAAAAATAATAATTATGAATACTTTAAAGAAGTAGAACATACTCCTATCTGCTATGGCATGATAGGCTATCCATTTCACGACCTATACATCCGTAAATATCAGAAACTTACTCAATTGGATGTAGAACTATTTAATCCTGCCACAAGGTTAATATTAATATTAAATTTCATAGAGGAAATGAATGAATGTGGATTATCTGCATTTAATAACTTTAATCAATTAGCCTCTTCTATTATAAATGCCAATCTCTTACATCTTTACTACAAGTATCGTTCTATATCCAACTTTGAATATTTGCATAACAAATGCATTACTCATAAAAAAGATGGCATGTTTTATTATTGTAATGGTCTTTATAGGATAGATGAGAATAACCTTGAAGACTTCCTATCAGGCAAACTAGTAACATATAGAGTGAAATACATAGAAGAATATGAGCTCATTGACAACAAGCCAATTGATCGTCCTGACAAGTATTATAAAGATAATGTAATTGATGACTTTGTCAAAATATCATACCACGATTGTGAATTTGGCAAATTGTATAGCAACATAATTACTAACGACCCAATTAAAGTAAACCAAACTTTTGCATTTTTAGAAGAGAATTACATAAACTTCATTAAATACATTGACATAAACAGAAAATCTTTAAATACAAATCAAACCGATAAGTTTCTCCTTGATTATTATAATTTTATCATCTCTAACAAAGTTATAAAAAGAAGACCATTTGCCCAGGTTTACGACGATATCACAACAACTTACCGTACTTTCATTAATGATAACACACGAACCACACTAAATAAACGTGAGAAAATCGTATATGATGTAATTGGAAGACGAAACGATAAAGATTTAAAAATCAGCAATTTAATACCCTTAATGCAGGAAGGCGACCATAAATATTTGTGGTATGTATTATTAATGCCATTTGCAACAACACTTGTATATAAAAGAGAGTGGGCATTCATAGATGTACATGAAATGGCGGAGTTTTTAGGAAGCAAGAGCTTTGAACTATTAGACATATTCAACAAAAACAGTGCTGATGAATTGAATAGGCTTATTGCCACCTACTCAAACTACACAGGGATGGACTTTGGGTATAGTATAAATATGGCTAATACATGGAACCCAAATCTAGGAACAGCTAATAATGATGGAAGTGGTTATAAAGACTATATATCGGCAATATTAATAGACTCAAGTTCTTTAAATAAAATTAGATTAAAAATACCTCATAATATACACGAAACTGTAAAAAGTAAAGGATATGATAATAAGTATTTCTATTACTTTGCGCAGCATTATACTAACTACTTATATAAACTGTATGAGCTTGAGTATCTTCATAGTAAAGGAATAATATTTGAGCGTAAATGGAAGAGCGAGTATGAACTCTTTCTTAAGATAAGGGACTCCTTTAAAGAGGAATTTGTATTATTTCAAGAATCACCTTCCTTTTTAAATGGGCAAGTTTATGACATCTATTTGCCTTACAGAAAAATAGCGGTAGAGTATCAAGGAGAGCAACACTATAAACCGATTGAGATATTTGGGGGCAAAAAGGGCTTTGAAGATACTTTAGAGAGAGATAATAAAAAGATGATTAACTCAAAAATAAACGGGGTTACACTGATCTATCATAAATATGACGAAGAAATTGAGCAAACATTAAAAACTATCAATGGTTTATTGCAAGAGATACAAAAAAAATAATAATATTACGAGTACAACCTACACAACTATTACATTTCGAATTGTAAAATATATATTGTAATCAGACTCAACATTTACAACAAGCACAAAACGGCACCAATTCCCCTGTAAGGTTTCCGGTTCTGTGTTGTCTATAGGGCATGGAGAACGAAGCCAGAATTGGATACCTTTGCTATCAAGCAGCCAGAAATGCTCTCACAACTGATGAGGAGTGTGAATTACTGGCTTATGCTGCAGTTGACCCTGAAATCTGGCTGCTAGTAGAGATTGAGAGGTGGTTGCAACAAGATGGATAGACCTAATTGCCATACTTTCTGCATTTATAAAACGGGAAAGGAGACACTACAGCTCATGCTTCTACATTAATGTTTGATAATCAACAGTGATACGATATCTTTCAGCTGTTTGAGCTCAATGACTTACGAGACATTGCATTTTTTGAAAAAAAATAATGTGACGGTCAGTCCTTCAGTCATAAATCTTAGTGAGTTATATTTAGTACCATTTGTTGGTTACGACGTATATACAGAAAACCATCAGGTAACA
>PWME01000009.1 GCA_003559235.1 Mollicutes bacterium
CGCGAACCAAGGTCCCATCAACTGAGGCAGAATAGGCAAAATTTCTGCCATCAACGGCAACACCAATGGCTGCGTCATCATGGGTGATTTCCCATATTTTTTCTTGATCAGATACCCGTATTTTATGGGTTGTTCCATCAGCTGATGCGGTATAAAGATGTGTGCCACGATGCGCTAAACTATGAATTTGTTCATCGTGCTGAGTATATTCCCAATTTGGCTGTGCATCATCGTTATCATAAGCCATGATATGCCCATCAGCAAACCCAATGTAAATTTCCGAAGCAGAAACCCCAAACATCGCAGTTATCTCAGCGTCATGATCAATCGCGATTTCACGGTTGATCTGCCATACCCCAGCAATCGGTGATAACCGAACTAAATGTTGCGTATCAGGATTGTCTGGGTCATGAAACGCCAATAACACCCCTGATAGTGTATCCACAAACACCTTTGTCAAATGATCTTTGTTATAGTCTTCTAAGATTGTATCGTTAAAATCAACAACGCTGTCAACACGCTCAGGGTCAAGCGATAATTCAAGCCCTGTGTTTTGACGTGCTAAGTTTGTGCGATGGAGTGAAAGCGATCCACTGGCTGAATAAATTTGGTCTTCACCAATCGCAAGATCAACAACCGTGTTCCAATGATCACGGAACGCCCAACTTTCAACACGAACCGGATCGTGATGATAAAAGGTATAACCATCGCGTTGTTGTTGCATGTAGTCAAAATTGTATAGGAAAAGTAGATTAAATGCGTTGACAATCGGATAAAAAATGAAGATTAATAATAGAATCAAACCCGGGGCTAAATATAGCCATGCCTTAAAATTATGTTTTTCTTCTAACATCGTTAGACGAGCTCTCCGGTTTCTTTCTCAAACACAAATAACTTGTGTGGTTTAACATCAAGGCATATCGTGTCACCTGGTTGTACGCGGTTGTCCGCATCAACAATAGCACGGAAGGTTTGGTTTGAATCTAATGGGTTTTCAATAATGAGTGTGGTGTCACGTCCGATTGTTTCAACGAATTCAACATTCGCCTTGAAAGGAGAATCTTCGACGATTCTAAATCCTTCAGGACGAATACCAACAACAACTTCGCGGTCATCTGCTTTGCGCTCTCCTACAGGAATGTCCTCTAGCAACACGCGCTTTTTCTCTATGTGTCCTTCGAATATGTTAATGGGAGGGCTACCAAGGAACTTCGCCACAAACAAGTTACTTGGTTCATCATAAACTTGTTGTGGGACGCCTTTTTGTTGCATAACGCCTTCTTGCATCAAAACGATTTCATCACTGATACTCATGGCTTCTTCTTGGTCATGCGTAACGAAAATCGTTGTGATTCCAGTTTCGCGTTGAATCCGCTTAATTTCTTCACGTGTTTGTAATCGTAAGCGCGCATCAAGATTCGAAAGCGGCTCATCAAGCAAAAGTACGCGTGGTTCCTTTACGAGTGCACGCGCAATCGCAACACGCTGCTGTTGACCACCTGAAAGTTGGACCGGTTTCCGGTCCATCAAATGCCCAATACCAACCAAGTCCGCATACGCCTGCGCTTGTTTTAACGCTTTTTGCTTCGGCACTTTTAAATTCTCAAGTGGAAACATAATGTTTTGGCGTACAGTCATGTGTGGATAAAGTGCGTAGTTTTGGAATACCAACCCGATGCCACGGTCTTCAGGCGGAACACTCGTAACCTCCGTATCGCCGAAATGGATTTTTCCTTCTGTTGGCTTAAGCAACCCAGAAATCATATAAAGCGTGGTTGACTTACCACACCCTGATGGCCCGAGTAAGCCAATCAACTTCCCCGCAGGAATTTCAATATCCAAGTCGTTAACAGCGATGGTTTCTTCTTTGTTTTTAGCTTGGAAAATCTTTGTAAGATGTTCTAATCGAATACTAATTGTATCCATTTTTGTACCAGGATTTGCCATACGTATACTCTCCTATAAGCGCATAAAATTTAGCTTGCCAAATAAGCTAACATTGTATTATACAACAGTAAGCAAGCGTTTTCAATAATCATTTTTGTAACACTTTGTTTTAATCATTAAGCACAAACTGAAAGCCGAAAGCGTTTTAACCACCGAAAACGCCAGTCGTCCACAAGAACCAAACGCCTGCTAAAATAGCAACCACAATAATGAGCTTCGATAATTTAATGACTAAAGATATAATGCCTAGCACCACAATAATTGCAACAACAATCAACCCAATTAATTGTTCAATATAACTAAGATCGCTCACGAAATTATACAAGGTGTCAATCCAGTCTTGAACAGGGATTAAATCTTCTAAAAAGCCAAACACTAAAAAGCTCGGGATTAATAAATGGCTCATAAACTCACCTCTTTTTATTGGAATGTGTCATCATATATTCTATGATAGCGGCTTTTAACCACTTTGTTGTTAATACTTTTTTCTACCTTCTAATGCTTTATGCAGCGTAACGACATCAGCGTATCCGATGTTTCCACCAGCAGGAAGCCCATAAGCAATACGGGTACACAGTAAATCAGTTTTTTCTAACAATCGATTTATGTACATTGCGGTTGTTTCGCCCTCATCACTTAAATTGAGCGCTAAAATAACCTCTTTTACATCATCATTACGTAATCTTTCAAGTAAAGGCTTGATGCGAATATCTTCTGGGCCAATGCCTTCACTTGGTGCAATGACGCCATCAAGCACATGGTAAAGTCCATCGTAAGAACGACTTCGTTCAATGACGATGACATCACGCGATGTTTCTACCACAAGTATTTTTGTTTGGTCTCGGCGTGTATCTTTACAAATAACGCACGTTGAATCATCGGTCAAATGACCGCATTGTTCACACGGTTTAATTTCTTCTTTGACCCGGTGTAAACTATCAATAAAGTCCGCGATATCTTCGTTTTCAAAACGATGCAGCGTATGAAACGCATAACGCTCTGCTGTTTTTTTACCAATCCCTGGATATCGCATGAAGCTTTCAATTAATTTGTTGAGTGCATCGGGATAATCCACGTTTAAAACATGCCTGGCATACCTTGGGAAAACTGTCCCATGGTTTCCCGGGTTTCCTCATCGATTTTTTTCATACAGTCATTGACTGCGGCAAGAATGGTGTCTTGCAACATATCTAAGTCTTCAGGTAAATCAAACGCGTCTTTTTCAATTGTAATGTTTTGCATTTCTTTCGCACCATTAAACTCAACTTGAACGGCTGAACCTCCAGCTGTTCCATAAAATATTGATGCCTCGAGTTCTTTTTGTGCTTTCATCATATCTTTTTGCATTTGTTGTAATTTTTTTACCATTGCAGGGTTCATGATTCATCTCCTTTTTTCACTTTTACTATATCACCAAATAAGTTCTTCGCTTCTTTATATGTATCTGAATTTATGTCATCAAACTCTTCTTGGTCAGTTTTAGGAATATCGCGCAATCTTGGATGATCAATTGGCTTCAAGGTAATGAACGTGTCTTGATCGCCTCGTTTACGAAATTTATCCACAAATTCTGATGATATTCGTTGCCAAATTTCATCGGGAAGCGCCATAAATAACATCTTTCTTTGATGAAATTTCTCAAGCACCTTAAGAATTTTAGGTTTAACGTCTTGACTCATAACTTTATTGCACATCGGGAAACTTTCATACGTCACAAGTAGCATAACACCGTTGGTTGCAACAAGCGTACCATCTGTGACCATTTTTGCATATTGCAGATCGTCACCTTTCGCAAAGCGTTCGATATCATACCACTTCCTGACCATTTGAATGCGCGTGCCTCGATCGCTTGTGTTTAATACATCCTCAACAAAGTGAATATCAAACGTTTTGTACGGTTTGGTAGAAAATTTTTGATAAAGTGTATCGAGTGGATCGGCCTCGAAGTCGTTCTCAGCGTTTTTATCTGGGGTTTCTATTGATGATTCAACTTCCGCTTGAGGCGTTCCCAATTGATCACTTGTTTTTTCATCCTCATCGGTTTGCGTTGATGGTTCAAATGTGGAATTAGAAGGTTCATCAAAAGTTTTTTCAACCTGCTCAGTAGAACGTTCAGTTTCAGTGGTATTAGAAGCACTTGATTGTATGGGGTGTGCTTCGAAATTTTCTAGCCTGTTCTCAAGCGCTTCAATCCGCTCTAATGCCAACATAGGCTTTTGGGCTTCTTGATCGAGCATTTTGAGTAAGGCAAGTTCTACATACAGTTTTGCATTTTCTGCATATCGAATCTTTTGACGCGTATCGTGTAAAATATCGATGTAGAAGAACAATTTCGCATTGCTTAATTGCGCACACAATGATTGAAACCCTTCATCTTTATACAGTAGTTTTGTCTCTTCGTCAACCTCTGTATTTTTAACCATTAATATTTCACGATAAAAACCAATCATATCATCGATAAGTTTATGGCTTTCTTTACCCAATGCGCTTAAACGTTCAACGACTTCAAGCGCTTCAACAACCGCTTTCTTTTCAATGGCTTGCGCAATTTCATTAACTGCCTCATGTGGCACAGAGCCTAAAATAGCATGAACGTCATCCGCTTGAATGGTTCCATCCGCATATGAAATCACTTGGTCGAGCAAACTGATAGCATCTCGCATACCACCTTCAGCACGCTCTGCAATAAGTTGCTTGGCATTCGTTTCAATCTCAATAGTTTCTTTTGCGATGATTTCATCGAGCTTTTCAAGCATCGCCGGTATTGCAATACCGCGAAAGTCAAACCGTTGACACCGCGAATGAATCGTTGCAGGCACTTTATGTGGTTCGGTTGTTGCAAGGATAAAAATGACATGTTTTGGTGGTTCTTCAAGCGTTTTGAGTAAGGCATTGAACGCACCTGTCGATAACATATGCACCTCATCGACAATATACACTTTGTATCGTCCACTGCCTGGTAAATATTTCACCTTATCACGGATTTCGCGGATTTCATCAACACCGTTATTACTGGCCGCATCAATCTCAATGACATCGTTTATGGTATTTAAGTCAATTCCTTTGCACGTTGCACATGCATTGCAAGGATTGGCTACTGGCGCTTGTTCGCAGTTTACCGCTTTCGCAACAATCTTCGCAACACTCGTTTTTCCAGTCCCGCGCGGACCACTGAATAAATACGCATGTGAAATTTTGTCATTCACAAGCGCATTTTTAAAGGTTTTAACAATATGATTTTGTCCAGCAACCTCATCAAAATCACGGGGGCGGTAAGTACGGTAAAGCGCGCGGTAAGCCATCTTTTTCACCTCAAAAAGTTAAGACTGCTCGCGAATGCGTTCAATCTGTTGGACGATAATTTTTGTTGCACTGTATTCGACACTGTCTTCAGGAAATCTTTCTAGCATACGCGTGGTATTGTTTGTCTCATTTTCACCGTGCTTTAATATCATGTAGCCTTGATATAATATTTCTTGAAAGTCATCATTTTCACGGAGTACCCTAAATACTTCTGCATCTTCACCAAGTGTGTGTTTCACAGCCTCAGACATATGCATGATAAACTTGCGTTGGCGTTTTTGTTCTTTGACATCCGCTCGTAACTTCCTTGTAAAGAAATTGTACATGAGTAAAAAAAGTACCACAAAAAAGGGAATATAGGCATAGCTTCGAACCCATTCCCAATAGGCCGTATCATCGCCTCTTGACATAAATAACCCGAATATCAGCACCGTAACAGTAGCAATGATGAACGCCTTGGTATAATAGCTGACAGGGTTCTCTTTTTTCTCGTTTTCAAACATGAAATCACCCTGTCAACATTATACACCAAATCCTAGATTTATGATATACTAATTTCAGTTTGTGCGCATGGATTTTCTTGTGTTCATAACGTAACGACGCTAAACAATAGAAATTACTTTTTTTCTTCACATTACAATGCCTTTTCTATTGCAATCTGCGCCAATAAAGGAGGTTTCCCAATGCAAAACGATACCATTGCAGCAATTGCGACAGCACTTGGTGAAAGTGCTGTTAATGTAATTCGTGTCAGTGGATCAGACGTGTTTGATATCGTTGGCCCGTTGTTTAAAGGACCCGTCTTACACTCTGTTCCGGCGAATACCATACATTATGGTTTCATCGTAGACCAAGATAAGCCTATTGATGAAGTACTTGTCAGTGTTTTTAAAGCGCCTAAATCCTTTACGGCAGAAGATACGGTTGAAATTAGTTGTCACGGTGGACCATACATTGCAAACCGCATTATATCTTTGTTAATAGCACAAGGTGCGAGGCAAGCAGAACGTGGTGAGTTTACAGAACGTGCATTTTTAAATGGGCGTATCGACTTAACGCAAGCAGAAAGTGTCTTAGACATGATTGAAGCCCGTTCTTCACTGAGTTTAACACTCGCCAATAAAGGGTTGCGCGGTGATATTCATCAAGCTGTAGAAACGCTGCGTGATGACTTACTCAACCTTATTGCAAACATTGAAGTAAACATTGATTACCCAGAATACGATGACGTTGAAATGTTAAACGCAGACCTCGTTCAACCAAAAGCGCAGGCTTTACTTAAAACCATTCAGCGGATATTATCACGTGCTGAAGATGGTCGTATTATACGAGACGGCGTTAAAACCGCCATCATCGGAAGACCAAACGTTGGGAAATCTTCATTACTGAATGTTTTGTTAAAAGAAGACCGGGCGATTGTTACCAACATTCACGGGACCACCCGTGATACGATTGAAGGCACCGCCAACATTGGTGGTTTATCGCTGCATTTAATTGATACTGCGGGTATTCGAGAATCGCAAGATATTATTGAGCAAATTGGTATTAAACGTGCAAAAAAAGTTATCGAAGAAGCCGAACTCATATTATTTGTGCTCAACAACAATGAACCATTAACGGATGACGACAGACAATTGCTTACGCTAACACAAAACAAAAAACGCATTGTTATCATCAATAAAATCGACTTAGAAAGTAAGATTGGTGTTGAGTTTGAAAACAGTGTCGCAATTAGTGCCTTGACAAAGCGCGGCATAGACTTGCTAGAAAAACGTATTAAAGCCATGTTTTTCTCTGGAGAGATTGATTTAGATGAATACACCTATTTATCAAACACTCGACAAATCGGTGCAATGCACGCCGCTGCTAAAGCGTTAGAAGATGCATTACTGACTGCAAAAAGCGCTATGCCACTCGATATGATTGCGGTTGATTTTAAAGCGGCTTATGATGCGCTTGGTGAAATCATTGGTGAATCATCTGACACAGCATTGCTTGATACACTTTTTTCAAAGTTTTGCCTTGGAAAATAGCTTTAAATAGCAGAAAAAAGCGCTGTGTTCCACGTGGAACACAGCGCTACTTTTTATCATCAAAACGCGTTTTGACACCATCTTTTTCCCATTGTAGTACATGATTAAGATTCACATTGGCAGCGGCACGAAAGATCCTTTTATCAATGCCTGGATAATCAGCTTTTAACTGCTTAATTAACTGCTTAACGTCTTCGCGTCTTGAGGCAGTATGACCCGCCGCAACCGTGCATGCACAATCAAGTGGGCGAAGCGTATCATAATCACGCATGAGGCGTTTTATACTCTCTTCTCTAATAAAATACATCGGACGAATCAACTCAATGCCTTCATAGTTTTCCGAGGGTATTTTTGGTAACATGGTCTTGAAGGTACCAGAAAAGAATATATTAAGTAGCGTTGTCTCGATAACATCATCGTAGTGATGACCAAGAGCGAGTTTGTTGCAGCCATACTTTTCTGCGACGCTGTATAAAAAGCCTCGACGCATGCGAGCGCACAAATAACACGGATATTCACGCGACATTTTATCCACAACTTTAAATATATTATACGGCTCAATGATTACCTTTAAGCCAAGCATTTCCATATTCTGTTTAACCGTCGCTAAGTGATCGGGTGCATAACCAGGGTCCATCGTTACTAAAACAACGTCAAACGACGCAATGGGATGCTTGGTGAGTTCATCCATCATTTTTGCAAGCAAAAGTGAATCTTTACCACCACTAACGGCAACCAATATTTTATCGCCATCTTCCACAAGATTAAACTGTTGGATGCCTTTAATAAACTTTGACCACAAGGATTTGCGATGTTTTTTCATTAAATCTTTTTGAAATGTTTGTGCTACTGTTTTCATACGGTCACCTCATTCATGAAACAGTATATCGAAATTATCTTAATTTGCAATAAACAAAATACTAATAAAAATAATTTTATATAATTCATTGGAATTTATGAACCTTCGGTTATAATAATAGTGTACTATAAACGGAGGTGATCACATGGCATTCGTTTGGGCTTCTAAAAAACCAAACAGCGGTATTGCGACGCTTTATGAGTCCAATATTACATTGAACAAAAGTGCGAGCACGCATTTTGAAAATGCCTACAATGTATTGTTAGGGCTTGATCATGAAACAAAGCGAATTGCAGTAAAGCCCATTTCAAAACAGGAGTTTGAACGGGGCGCGATTCCAGAAGAAAAGCGCCACAAAATCACAGTGCGTCCAAGTTACGCACGTGTGTGCAATAAAAAATTTATGCGTGAGGTTTCAGAAGTAGCGAGTCTTGATTTAAATGAAAACAAAGCGTTTAAATTTAAGGCTGAGTGGAGTAAAGCAGATAAAGCGCTTATCATCGACCTTAGGCAACCCGAGGAGGGATTTTAATGCAAACGACATTTATACTCATTTGGTTTGTGGTCATTATTATTGCGGCATTTATTGAAATCAACACAATGGATTTAACCAGTGTATGGTTTGTAATAGGTGCATTGGTTGCGTTTATTCTTGCGATTATTGACTTTATCATTCCTATTCAAATTTTAGCATTCTTATTAATCTCCATTATTTTGTTGATTAGTGTTAAACCCATCGCAAAAAATTATTTGAAATCCAATGTGGTGAGCACGAATGCCGACCGACTGGTTGGCAAGGTGGCTATCTGCACAAAAGAAATACGTCCAGGCGAACGTGGCGAAGTTCGCATTGATGGACAATTTTGGTCAGCGATTACCGAAGAAAAAGATGTTGTAAAGGTTGACGAACGTGTAGAAATTTTAGCCATCGAAGGGAATAAGTTGATCGTGGTTAGGCTATGAATGCTGGTTTGCTGCGTCGCGGTATTGCCTTGTTTGTCGATTTCATCTTTATGGCTGCTTTGGTAAGTACACTTTTCAATATTGCTGCGAGACCAATTTATCAGAATCAAATAGAAAATTTTGAAGAACACTATACAAAATTTGTTGAACTGCAAGAAGAAAAAGGCGAAAAGCTAGAAGCGTTGAATGATGAAGAATTCGAACTTGTACGTGATGAATCGATAAGCGAAGAGGAACGCGATGCTCGCCTTGAAGAAATTCAAGAAGATCGCGAAGCCCTCGATGCGTATTATTCTTACGTTAACTATCCTGATGCTTATCGCGTTGGTGATGGCTACATTATATTTACAGCAGTGTATCATCTCACTGGATTTCTTTTCGCCCACACGGTTTATATGTTGCTTATGAAAGGCCATTCTTTTGGCAGAAGACTTACAAAATTAAAACTTTCTGGAAATATCAATATTTTAAGTCTTTTACTAAGAGAATTATTTTGGAAATACTTGTTTTGGATTTTCACACTCGGTATTGGTATATTTATCGATATTTACATGAACTTACTGACAAACAGTCGAAAAACGATTCGAGATTACTTTTCGGGAACACGCGTTGTATTAAACGATATTGAATATCCGTTTTAATCACAACGAAAATGCGTTATAATATAGTTAAAATTGATAACCTTTAGGAGGGTATTATGGGACCAATTCTTGCCGTCATTATTATTGTTGTTGTATTGATTTATCTTGCCACTCGATTCTCTATTGTTACCCAAGCCAACCGTTTCGTTGTTGAACGACTCGGTCGCTACATTGCAACATGGGATGTTGGTATTCATTTCTTAGTACCATTTGTAGATCGTATTAAACTCAAAGTATCGATTAAAGAACAGGTTGTTGACTTTAATCCTCAGCCCGTTATTACCAAAGATAACGTCACCATGCAAATTGATACGGTTGTGTTCTTCCAAATAACTGACCCGAAGCTGTATACTTACGGGGTTGACTTTCCACTTAAAGCCATTGAAAACTTAACGGCCACAACCCTTCGTAACATCATCGGGGACTTAGAGCTTGATGAGTCACTCACATCGCGTGATACCATCAACGAAAAAATGCGTACTATTCTTGATGACGCGACAGACCCTTGGGGAATAAAAATTAACCGTGTTGAGCTCAAAAACATTATTCCACCAAAAGACATCCGCGAAGCGATGGAAAAACAAATGCGTGCAGAGCGTGAAAAACGTCAATCCATCCTAATCGCAGAAGGTAACAAACGTTCAGCAATCTTGAATGCTGAAGGGGAAAAAGAAGCTGTAATTCTCCGTGCTGATGGTGAGAAACAAGTACGTATCCTTGAAGCAGAAGGTAAAGCTGACGCGATTCTTAAAGTCCAAGGTGCGACCGCAAAAGGGATTGAATTAATCAAGAAAGCGAATGCGGATGAAGCCGTGTTACGTCTTGAAGCGTACAAATCTATGGAAAAAGTTGCCGACGGTCAAGCAACGAAACTTGTCATTCCTTCAGACATGCAAGGCATCGTCGGTTTAGCTTCAACACTTTCTGAAACATTTAAAACCGACCCACCAAAAGTATCAATGTCTAAAGAGAAGTAGTTATCAAACAAAAGGCACCCGAGGGTGCCTTTTTCTTAAAATTCGCATTGTCTAGGCGTTCTTGGAAAAGGAATCGTATCACGGATATTTTCAACGCCTGTCATATAAACAAGCATGCGGTCAAATCCGAGACCGAATCCGGCGTGCGGTGTGCTTCCATATTTGCGCAAATCCAAATACCACCAAAGATCATCTTTGGGAATGTTCATTGCGTCCATACGTTGTAATAGATGTTTCATTCTTTCTTCGCGTTGACTGCCGCCAATCAGTTCTCCGCCACCTGGGACAATTAAATCCATGGCCGC
>PWME01000116.1 GCA_003559235.1 Mollicutes bacterium
ACAGGAACGAATACCTTTGGTAAAGAAAACAATGACTTTCGTGGAAAGATTACGTATGATACGAAAGAACTTAGTTCTGCAATAGCATTGGGTTACAGACTAATAGACACGGCTATATATTACCGCAATGAAGCGGTTATTGGGAAAGCAGTAAAAGAATCAGATGTGGATAGAAGTGAATTCTTTATTACATCAAAAATCCCAGCAGAAAAAGAATATACGGAAACCGATGAACGGATTCAATATCATGTTGAAAAATCGCTTGAAGCGCTTGATATGGACTATATTGACCTTTATTTGATTCACTTTCCACTGGAAACACACGAAGATAATCTAAGGGTTTATCGGGTGTTAGAAAGCTTTGTAGACCGAAGGCTTATAAAATCCATTGGTGTTTCTAATTTTAAAGAGGACCAACTGGCGTATTTAATTAAACATGCAAAGGTCAAACCCGTACTCAATCAGTTCCAATCTTATCCAGGCAACCATAACCAAGCATTGATCGATTTTTGTAAAACCCATGATATTATACCCGAAGCGTATCAGTCGCTTGCAAAATTAGATGACAAAATAAAAGATAAACTTATTGATTTAGCCAAACCATATAATAAAACATGGAGCCAAATCATATTAAACTACCAAGTTCATGAGGGCATCGTGGTGATTCCAAAATCTCATAACCCTCAGCATCAACGTGAAAACATCGACATTTTTGACTTTGTATTAAAAGAAGAAGATATCGAGAAGATTAAAAACTTACATAGTAATTAATGGTATCCTTGACAAGCTACATTGTACGTAATCATACGCTATATGATTAATGATAAGGTCAGTGCATGTTCTTTCTATTTTTGTTATTTTATCGAGTAGTTGTTAAATTTGATATATTTTTATTTACCCATAAAAAAACTCTTATGAAGAGTTTTTTTAAGATAACGATTTGACAGATTTTACCATTGCATCATACCGCTTTAAGAAGTCTTGGTTAATAGTTTGATTGTCTGGGTTATTTAAATAATATGCGATGGCTTTATGAATGACATCGGTATACTCAATCGACGATCTATAGTTTTTTGCGATGCCTTTAATCTTGGTGTTATCGTAGACACTATCATGAAGATTATCCCCCATTAAGGGCCCCTTCAGTTCTGGAAAGAACGTAATGATAGTTTCACTTGGAATATAAATGATTTTAGGGTGTTTATTTAAGGCTTTGTAAAAGGTAAAAGCGAGTTCATTCCATGTATACACTTTTTCTGAGGTTAAATGAAAGGTATCGTTATAGGCTTTTTGATTGCCGAGTAAGTCCAAAAATCCGTATGCAAAATCTTCATGATGTGTCATTGTCCAGCGCGTGTCGCCATGGTTAGGAATGACAATAGGCTTTTCGTCTAAGATGCGCTTTATTAATGTAAAGGGATGATCCCATAGCTGCACTTGAAAGGCAATTGATTGATCGTTAACCGTATGCGAAGGGCGAACGATTGTGACGTTGAAATCCGAATCGTTTAACGAACGTAAATAGTCTTCACATTCGGCTTTATTTTGACTGTATTTCCAATAAGGGTTATCGAGGGGAATGTCTTCTGTAATCGGAAGCTTCGGTAAAGGTTTTTGATAGGCAGAAGCACTGCTTATAAAAATGTATTGGTTTGTCTTCCCTTTAAATAGTCGATAATCACGTTCAACGTCCTTTTTTGTAAAAGCAATCCAATCAACAATGACATCGAAATAATGGTTGTTAATGCGCTTTTTAACCATTTCTTGATCATTGATGTTCGCTTGAATAAGATTGACTTTTGCAGGGATATCTTGATTTTGATTGCCTCGATTGAGTAAAAATAAATCAATCGACTGCTTGACAGCAAGTTTTGTGACAGCAGTTGATATTAAGCCTGACCCACCAATAAACAACACTTTCATGACTAAACACCTCAACTCGTTTTTATAAAACTTTGTTAATACTATATTACCGCACTTGGCTTGTAGTGCATAATCATTTAATTTACACGATTATTTTGTGATTATGTCACGTGGTGATTATTAAGATATAGGACACGCTTTATGGCCAGCTCGTGGTAGTTGACTGTCTATTTATAATGTTTAGGTTGGTTTCATTTGCACAAAAGCAATTGAAAAGCGATGTCAATATAATATAATACCAATGTAGATAGGGAAAATGTTATACACTACTGGGTACTATTTGGGGGCCTTATATGGTGGAAAGAATAAAGCTTAGGTTTCAAAAGCTTCGCATAGTGACGGTTTTAGCTTGGCTTGTTATTTTCTTTCTTGGATCTATGTCGCGCGGTGTGATTTCACCGTTAGCTTTTTGGATGTTGGTTATTGTGTTTATTATCTTACTATCGATTGATGTGGTTTACTTTATTATTCGTGTGAGTGAAGCACATTATTTACAAGTTACTCAAAAAAGCGTAGTGATAAAAAGAGTGTTTCAACCCCCAAGGGCAATGCTAATTTCAGATATTAAATCTATACTGTTTATTGAAAAAAATGGAACTGCAGAACGTATTATTTTATCTGATGGAAAGCACGCGATAGAAATCCAACACATTTACAGAGTATCAAAAGAAATTATTATAGAAAAAATTAAAGCATCTCCAGAGTATCCAAATGGGCTTGAAATTGATTTAATTAAAGCAATCTGGTAAAAATTTGTGTATAAAGTTATTAAAATACATCTAGAGAAGGATATTTATCCTGTCAAAAAGCTTAATCATCAAAGCAAAGGCTTCCACATTTTAGTGGAGGCCTTTGATTCTATAATAAACATAGTCATTGTTGTCTATAATAAACATTCGCGTGAATTACATCGTTTAAGAATCTTAATAGGTTTAGTAAATGAACTTTATGAGTACGTTTCAACCGCTTCTTTATGGAATGCCATAATTATCAAACGATTAAGTCATCAATCATCATAAGTTAGGCCATATCCTAGTGGATAGTGGACATGATTATCTGGTGAATCGAAATAATTTAAACTTGCTGGCCATGCAAACGATAATTTCCCTTGAAATTCTGTCTGATTATACAATAAATCACTAAAAGCACTTCCGCCTTCAGAGCCTGGCAAAAAAGCAGCGATAAGTGCATCAAATGTTTCAACTGTATCATCTAACACTAATGGACGCCCACTAACAATGACACCAATCACGTTAAGTCCGAGCGCTTTTGCCTGTATAGCTTGTTGGTAGGCTTGCGTATTATCAGGGTGTGCAAGACCATTAAACAAGGTTGGATGTTCAGTATCACCATGGCCTTCAGCATAAGGCGTTTCACTAAATACGACAATAACGGTATCCGCATCTTCTAGATTATGAACGATGTGACCTGGGTTGTTTTTCAAGTGGTTTTGAATACCCTCTAAGATTGAAGTTCCAGTACCCAGACGGGCATCCTGATTGCCTTGCCAATGTGTTGTCCAACCGCCTGCTAAATAACCAACATGATCATGAGCAGGGCCAGTTAAATATAGGTTTTCAGTGCCGTTTAATGGTAGCACACCATCATTTTCTAATAGAACCATTGAGGCACTGGCTGCCTTTTTTGCAAGTTCTATATGAGAATCACTCGCAAAGTAAGTTTCAGTGTCTACTCGATGTGTTGGGTTTTCAAACAGATGATGATTATACTTTAATGTTAATATACGTTTTACCGCTTCATCAACTCGTTCTGTTGTAAGCATGCCCAAGTTAACGGCATCGATGAGTTCAGCGTGTGCAGCTTGCCAATCCATAGGCAACATTACTATATCAACACCAGCATTAATCGAAGTGACGAGCTGTTCTTGAAACGTGCCATCGAGTTGGAAAATTGCATTCCAATCACTTAACAAAACGCCATTAAATCCAAGCTCATCTCGCAATACAGTTGTTAGCCAATATTCACTGGCGTGCATTTTAACGCCGTTGATTGAGCTAAAAGAAACCATAATGATCGACACGCCAGCTTCAATAGCTTCAATAAATGGTGGTAAATGGTAATCGCGTACGGCTTGTTCACTTAAGATAGCATCGCCTTGGTCAATGCCTTTAAAAGTCCCTCCATCGGCCACAAAGTGTTTAGCGGTAGCGATGGCGTGATGGGACTGTAGACCTTGTATGAATGAAGCAACTAAATTGGCGTGTATGCTTGGGTCTTCACTGAAAGATTCATACGTTCTACCCCAACGTATGTCGCGTGCGACGCTAACCGCTGGACTAAAGTTCCAATGGATGCCAGTTGCTTTCATCTCTAAGGCCGTTGCTTCACCGATTTGTTCAACCAATGCTGCATCGTTCATCATTCCGAGATTGATGTTATGTGGGAAGATTGTTGCGCCATAAACATTATTATGGCCATGGACAGCATCAGTGCCATAAAGCAGTGGAATGGAACACCGTGCCTCAAGTGCAGCTTCTTGATAGTCTTTTACCATTTCATACCACACACTAACGTCATCATCATAATGATTTGGGTGACTGCCGCCTCCACTTAAGATACTTCCAATACCATATTCAGTAACTTCTTCAGGGGTAATATACTTTTCTTCTGCTTGTAACATCTGTGCGATTTTTTCTTCTAATGTCAAGTTAGCCATCAGATGATTAATGAAATGCTCTTTGTCGTCTTTATCACTAGGCAAGCATAGCGCTTAATCGTCGCGTTCATTCACACAAGCAAAAATAAGAAAACTTACCAATAGTATCAGCATGGTTAACAATTTTTTCATAGACGCCTCCTAAAACGATTTCGTTTCAAGTATAACACGGAAGAGCCTGTTGTGCACTATGCATCTAAAAACAGCACTTTCTGTGATCCTTAAATTAAAAATAGAAGCCATTAAGAATAGAAAAATAGATATTTGTAAGATTGATTTCCATGGTGTTATCCATGACAAAACTGCCATAAAAAAAGATTTTTTAAAAGGTTTTTGAAGATTTTTTTCGTATTTGTTACATGCATATTATACGTTTAGTGTAGAAAGCTTTTTTACTTTAAAGAAGCCCTGTGTTTTATTTTTCAAAATAAGAATGAAAAAAATACATATGACAAGAACTAATTGAAATTACGAAAACGTTATAGTAAAACGTTTACATTTGTGATAAACTATAAACGAAAACGATTTCGTTATGGGGTGTTTTACATGATTAACCATTATGAAACAGCGAAATATAACCATACAAGACATGAACGGGTTACAAGGCATCTTGATGACGTTGAAGGCACGTTAACCGTTGATGCATCACAAAAATATCAACGTATCGTTGGCTTTGGGGGTGCTTTTACTGAAGCGGCTGCATTCACTTTATCAAAGATGTCATTCGATAAACGTAACGACGTACTTAACGCGTACTTTCATAAAACAGAGGGCCTCGGTTATAACCTTGGTCGTGTTGCCATAAATAGTTGTGATTTTTCGTTAGAAAACTATACGTATGTTGAGGATTATGATGTAAATCTGTCAACGTTTTCTATTGAAAGAGACAAAGCGAATATCATCCCAATGATTAAAGATGCAGAAAAGGTACGTGGCGATACAATTGAGTTACTTGCATCACCATGGAGCCCCCCGGCGTGGATGAAAGATAACAATGACATGAACCATGGCGGGAAGCTCTTGTCTAAGTATCGGCAGGTTTGGGCTGATTATATGGTTAAGTTTGTGGAGACATACCAAGCGCATGATGTTTCTGTGTTTGCACTTTCGGTTCAAAATGAACCCGCCGCAAAACAAGTGTGGGATTCTTGTCTTTATACAGGAGAAGAAGAACGCGATTTTGTGAAGTATTTTTTAGGACCTACCATCGAAAAAAGCAAAGTACCGAAAACAAAGATATTTATTTGGGATCATAATCGAGATCTCATTGTAAAACGCGCAAAGGCAGTTTTAGAAGACCCTGTTGCAAATGCATATACTTATGGAATTGCATTTCATTGGTATGTATCAGAGGCTTTTGAAAACTTACATCAGGTACATAAACTTTTTCCTGATAAAGCACTACTATTTACTGAAGGTACGATTGAAGGTGGTGTTTCGTTGCACGCTTTTGAATCAGGCGAACGCTACGCGCGCAACATGATTGGTGATTTTAGCCATTATTGCACAGGTTATATTGATTGGAATTTGACGCTTGATGAACATGGTGGACCCAATCATGTTGGTAATTATTGCGACGCGCCAATTATTTGTGACACGGCAAACAACATTATCCATAAAAATTACTCTTATGATGCAATCGGTCACTTTAGTAAGCATATTGAACGCGGTGCTTTACGGATTGGTTCATCGTCAAATCATGACGGTATTAAGCATGTTGCTTTTGAAAACCCTAATGGTAAAAAAGTTTTGGTTGTACAAAATGAAACTGAAGAAGATTGTGCGTTACAGGTGAGCTGTGATCACACGCATCACAATATCCTTTTTTGCAAAAGAAGTATTTCTACTATCACGTTTTGAGGTGACGATGTGAAAGATTACTATTATAAAGACAATGCGTTTGTTATTGAAAATTACAACACAAAAAAGCCTTTCGCAAGCTTTTTGCCCGGATTGGCGGGTAAAAAAGGTATTCCTTTGTGGGCGTTTTATGTGAATCGTGCTCAAGGTATTGCTGGTTTTGGTTTACAAGATAAATCCAAACCGATTATGACATTTACCCCTGCTAATAAAGCGTATGAAAGCGTTGGAACATCAGGATTCCGGACTTTTATTAAGGCTGATAACCAGTACTATGAAGCATTTGCATCTGATGATAAACATGCGCATCGCATGCGCATCAAGCGAGCATCGTTATGTATTGAAGAAACGCATGAACAATTAGGTTTACAGGTTCATGTTAAATATTTTGGCTTACCAAACGCACCGATTGCGGCATTGGTAAGAATGCTGACGATTAAAAATGTTGGTAATGAAACTAGAAACATCGAAGTGCTAGATGGCATTACTGAAATATTGCCTTCAGGCGTTTCCAATGGTGCATTTCAAGCTTCATCCAACTTGTTAGCGAGTTGGATGGATGTTAACCATCTCGATGAAAATATCGCGTTTTATAAGCTACGCGCCTCTACAGGTGACTCCAGTGAAGTGAACGATATTAGTGATGGAAACTTTTATATCGGTTTCACGGAAGAAGGGTTAATTAAACCACTCGTCGATCAACAATTAATTTTTTCTTACAATACTGCAAAAAAGAAGCCCATAGGCTTTATTGAACAACCTTTACAAACACTTATGAAACAACCACAAGTTGTTACCAACCATATTCCATGCGGGTTTATTCCGTTTAAAAAGTCACTTAAACCAGGTGAAACGGTAACGCTTTATGCGTTGAGTGGCCATGCTAGAAATGTAAACTTTCTACGCAATCAAATCACCGTATTGAGTGATACACAGGCAATAAAAGCCAAAGCTAAAGAAGCGGAAGCGATTATAGAATCATTATTAAACGATGTTGATACCGATACGGCATACCCAGTATTTAACCAATATATTAAGCAAAATTATTTGGATAATTTATTGCGTGGTGGCTACCCGATTGCAATGGGTGGATGCATCTATCACCTTTATTCTAGACGCCATGGAGATCTTGAGCGCGATTATAATTATTTTAATCTAGCGCCTGAATATTATTCGCAAGGAAGCGGAAATTTCCGCGATGTATGTCAAAACCGAAGAATGGACGCGTTCATTCATTCTGAAGTTGGCGCATTTAATATCCGTCAGTTTGCGAGCTTAATTCAACTTGATGGTTATAATCCACTTGTTGTTAACGGAATGCGTTATACGATTGACGATGAAGCGGTACGACAAACGTTGTGTCAAACTTATTTCAATGGTAATAAAACAATGCAGGCATTATTGGCAAAACCGTTTACGCCGGGTGCAATTGTGAATACCATAGAAAACCATGCTATCGCATGCAATCACAATGAGTCAACTTATCTTGATGCGATACTAAAGGCATCAACACCGCATTTTGAAGCGGTCTTTGGAGAAGGGTATTGGACGGATCATTTCACGTATTTGTTAGAAATGATTGAAAACTATGAAGCCATTTATCCAGATTATATGGAGACGTTGCTTTTTGAGGACATGTCATATTTATACTTTGACTCGCCTGTCACATTACGTGCGCAGCATGAAAAGACAGTAAAAACAGATAAAGGAACCATACGCCAGTATGGTGCTTTAAGGCATTATGATGATGAAAAGATTAAACGCCTTAAGATGGATCCACATCAATCAAACTGGGTCAAAATAGATAATGAACCATACCGTTCTACGCTTTATGTTAAATTGCTTAGCATCGTGTTAAATAAACACAGTCAACTCGACCCTGATGGCTTTGGCATTGAAATGGAAGCAGAGAAACCTGGGTGGAATGACGCGATGAATGGATTGCCAGGATTACATGGTTCAGGCGTTGGAGAAACTATTGAAACGATGCGGTTGGTAGATTTTTTACTAAAATACCATAACCCAAAATACAGGATACAGATACCTAAAGAACTCAACGATCTTTTCAAAGGCTTAATCAAAACCCCTGATTATTTTACCCGTGTTCATTTACGCGAAAACTATCGCGATGCCATACGGTTTGGGATAAGTGGTAAGTTTGAAGACCTTAATCCATCGTTGATAAAAGACTATTTAACCCGTTTAAGCGAGACCCTACAACATAATTTGACAACATTGTTTGAACATTCTAATGGTATTATGCCGACTTTTTTAACGTATGAGGTAACCGAATATGAAACGCTAATGAAAAATAATCAGCCTATCATTGGCAATTATAAACTTCCGCTTGTGAAGCCTCTTGCCTTTAAACGTCGTGCCTTGCCGCATTTTTTAGAAGCACCAGCGCGCTTACTTAAATCACGTTTTTCGAATGAACATCTAAGACGTATGCATGAAAATATACTAAATTCAGATATTTACGATGCTTCCTTAAACCTTTTTAAAACGAGTGCGTGTTTAGAAGGTGAAACACATGAGATTGGAAGAATCCGTGCTTTTACGAAAGGTTGGTTAGAAAGAGAAAGCAACTTTTTACATTTAACCTATAAATATTTGATAGGACTTTTAAAAGCTGGCTTATATGATTCATATTTTCAAGCACTTAAAGACAATTTGGTATGCTTTATGAACCCAAATCAGTACGGGCGCAGTACACTCGAAAATTCCAGTTTTATCGTGCCATCAAATAATCCAAATCCAAAACTTCATGGCCAAGGCTTTTTTGCTCGTTTGAGTGGTTCGACAGTAGAAATGATTCATATGTGGGCTATTATGATGACAGGTGGAAACCCGTTTACACTAAAAAATGATCAATTAACTTTGTCTTTTAAACCGGTTTTATCGAGTGACTTTTTCAAAGACGATGGAACCGTTAGCTTCATGTTTATGAAACAGACACGTGTAACCTACATTAATAAAAATCGACAATCGACTTACTTACAATGTGAAACTGAAAAAATCGAATTATCGAATGCGCAAGAAACGATTGTCAAAGAGGGTGGTGAGATATCGGGGAAACTAGCAGAAGCGGTACGCAATGGATTATATCAAAATATTATAATTACATTAAAAACCTAAAAAATAGGGAGGAAGTTTCATGAAAAAAGTTTTATCTTTGGGATTAGCTTTGTTGTTATTGATTGGTATTTTGGGGTGTGGAGAAAGAACTCCACTGGAAGATCCACCAACCATTGATGGGGTTGAAGACGTAACGGTTTATTTGGATGAATCATTTGACGTGATGGAAGGCATTACAGCAGCGGATGCTTTAGGCAGAGACTTAACCGATGCCATTGAAGTTACTGGTGTTGTAGATACATCCAGTGTTGGAACCTATTTCTTACGTTATAGCGTTGAGGATAGAGATGGAAATAGAACTGAACGCACACGTAATGTTACGGTCGAAGTCGATCCAGAGTTAGTCGGCGATGATATGGTTCGCAATGGCGATTTCTCACTGGGAATGGCTTTCTGGAGTTATACCACAGGGTTAGAAGGCGGTACTGCAAGCTTTGAGGTTGTTGATGAAGAGCTTAAGATTGACATACACTCTGTCTCTGGTGGTATGTGGGAACCACGCCTTGAAAATCAAGGGATTACCTTTGAAGAAGGTGTTAGCTACAAATTAAGCTTTGATGCACGTGCGGAAGATCCTCGTGCCATCCATATTCAAATCGGAGAGTTATTGCCAGCAGCGCCATGGTTTAATAACTTTAAGCCCGCACAAGTTGATATCGTTGATTTAACCACTGAAATGGAAACGTATGAAGTTATCTTTACGATGACACAAGAAACAAATGAAAACGGCTCTGTGCTTTTTGAAATGGGAACTGTTGGGGAAGAAAATCATATCACTACTGTATATCTTGATAATGTTATAATTACTGAAACTGAGCCGGTTTATAGTGAACCAGTTATCTCTGGAGCAAATGATATTAGTATAGAAACTGGTTCAGTGTTTGATCCACTCGAAGGCGTCACGGTGTTTGATGCGGTGGAGGGTGAATTAGAACTTACGCTTGAGCATATTGAAGGCGAAGTTGATGTAAATACACCTGGAGAATATGTCTTAACGTATACTATCTCAAATTCTGAAGGGTTAACAGCGGTTGTTACGAGAACAATTACAGTGGTTGACTTAATATTTAATCCAACAGATATAGTAAGAAACGGCAACTTTGAAACACCACTTGATGAAGAAGACCCTGAATGGACTTTATGGCAAGCAGATTGGGATCCTGAGGGAAGCCCGATGACAGACGGTTCACTCTTTATTGAAAATGACCAAATGGTACTTGAAGTAAATGATATCGGTACATGGGGTTATCAAGGATGGTTATTACAAGCATCACAAAATATTGAACTTCAAAAAGGGTATACATATAAAGTGATTTTTGAAGCAAAAGCTGAAGAAGCACGCGAAATAACTTCAGTAGTTGGCTTCTTAGCAACGGGTGATGTATGGAATCAATATGGAGGCGGAAACTTTAATTTAACGACTGAATTGCAAACCTTCGAGTATATCTTCACCGTTACACAAGAAAGCGGTGAATATCTTGAGGAGTTAAAATTTGAATTTGGCCACGCCGATGCTACCATCATGATTGAATATGTTGAAATTCAGATACTTGATGAAGAACCTTTACAAGTCAATGGAAGCTTTGATGAAATCGGTTGGCATATGTGGAGTCAATACTGGGGTGCAGCACCGGTTGTAGATTATAGTATCGTTGATGAAGAATTGGTTGTAGTCATTGAAGAATCTTTAGGGGATGCAAACTGGGCGATTCAATTATTACAAGAACAAATTGCAATGAATCCTGAGGCAACGTACCGTGTTTCGTTTGATGCGCGTAGTGATCATGAACGTGACATAAACTTTAAGTTTATTGAAGGTGCTGAAGGTGGATTAGAGTTTGCTGAGACGTTCACTATTACTGAGACAATGGAAACATACACGTTTGACTTTGTCTTTGATTCATCACTAGATTTTGGTCGCGTAAGTATTGAACTTGGCGCGATGGGTGATGCTGTGCCGGGTGAGATTATTTTTGATAATATTAGCATGGTTGAACTTGATGAAGAGGAAGACGTAATTGAAGGCAGCGAACGCATTACCAATGGAACGTTTGATCAAATCGTTGGTTGGCATCATTGGTCACAAGATTGGGATAATATTCCTGTTGTATCAAAAGAAGTTGTTGACGGTGAACTCGTCTTTACGATTGATGAAACCTTAGGCGATGAACCATGGTCAATACAACTTTTCCAAGCGCTTGATGGACTAACACCAAATGCAACGTATGTATTTGAATTTGAAATGCGTGCTAGCGAACCACGCGACATTAATGCTAAAATGATTGTACAGCCTGGGACACTTGAATGGGTTGAACTGGTTAGTCTCACTGAAGAAATGCAACACTTTGTGTTTATTGTTGAGTTTGACTTTGATTCAACAGAAGCTGTTTTAAACTTTGAGTTTGGAAACTTTGATGATGCAGAAGTAGGAGAAATTGTTGTTGATAACGTTAAAGTGTATCGGACGTTTAACGAGTAATACGGCTTGATTCATTGGTGGCGTTAGATTAACTTAATCTGGCTAACGGATGAATTTAAGTAATGTAACGTATTGAAACGGAGGATAAGCAATGAAAAAATTTGGGATACTTTTACTAGCATTTACGTTTATTTTCACCTTACATGCATGTGGTGATGATGAAGACAACGGTAACGGGAGAACACCTACACGTAACATTGTTTTAACTTACGCAGATTGGGGTGATCAAGAACTCAATCAAATGCTTATTGATGCTTTTATGGAAGAAAACCCGAACATTACTGTTGAACTTAGAACCGACATTACGGGGGCTGGCGCAGCATTTACTGAAAGTCTTTTAAATGCACAAGCAGCTGGTGTTTTACCTGATGTTTTTGCGATTGATAATGTACCAACAGGGTATTCAAATGGTATGTTATTAGATATTTCTGAATATTGGGACAGCGATCCAGACGTTGAGTTTATTTATCCAAATATCCGCGATACCGCCGTTTATGGCGACGGACGCTACGCAATTCCATCATTTCAATTCATTCGCGGTATTTATATGAATCTCACATTGTTTGATCAATACAACATACCGATTCCAGATAAAGATTGGACATATGATGAGTTTGTGCAATTATCGATTGATATTCGTCAAGCTGGAATTAATGATTCAGTATTTGGTATCGATCCATGGTTCGGTGCACTTGATTTTGAAGCTATGTGGCCGACGCAAGACTATGAAGATGTTGGATACAACACATGGGATGGGGAACAGTTTAATTTTAATACACC
The DNA here is from genome assembly GCA_003559235.1 of Mollicutes bacterium. GTDB lineage: Bacteria > Bacillota_I > Bacilli_A > Izemoplasmatales > Izemoplasmataceae > PWME01. The sequence continues at coordinate 12,858 of PWME01000116.1, forward strand.
GATGTGGATTGAAGCGTTCGAAGCACGGCTTGATTTAATGGCACAAGATGTTGTTGGGTCTTACACAGAAGAAGAATTGGCTGATCTCGGTGTTGCGTGGCCTTGGTTTGAAGGGCTAATTGGTATGAATATTGATGGGTCATGGAATCTATGGATGGTCGATGATATGTTTGATGAATATGGCATTGAAGTAGGCTTTTGGCCTTATCCTGGTGGTGATGCAGGACAGTTCCCACCAACCATCCTTGATTTTAATGTAGTTTCAAGCCAAACCGAACATCCTGAAGCGGCTTATGAGCTTGCCAAATGGATGACGTTTGGAAAAGAAGGTTGGTTAACGCGTTTAGATTTGATGGAACAACGTGGCGATCTTTATCTTGACCGTTTTCCTATTGCGGATTATCCAGAAGTATGGGCAAAAGCTGAAGACTATATTGATTATATTGAAGGTGTCCGTGAAAGCGTTGAATTATTTGATTATTCAAAACCTGATGTTGATAAATGGTTGTTGGGGTATAAAGCTTTCTGGGAATGGGTAGAAAGTGACGACAATGATTATTGGACACGTATTAATGAAGGATTGATTACGCCACAAGAATTTGCGCCTGAATGGGAAGAACAAATCAATAAAATGGTTAACGAAGCCTTACAAGATTAACAAAGCTTTGTAGGATTAACGAGATGGTTAAAGCTTGGTTGATGTCAGCCAAGCTTTAACGCTATCTCACTGAGGTGAATGATGATGCGAAACATTATCACAAAAGTAAATCAGCATAAAATGAAAGGAATTATGTTGCTGCTTATTATGGGTGTTGGTTTATACTTTTTGATGAACCGCGATGTAGCATCAGAAATATTTATTGATGCGGAAGCGGTGCGACCAGCGGAAGGGTTTGAAAATAACTATTATCATGTGTCGCAAGCATGGGATGCCAATAAACCTTCTGGAGTTCATAAAGTTATTGATGCCACCCGTATAACGAATGATACCTTTCGTGTAGACGAATTTGATACCCCAGTTTTCCGTATGAATCGCGGGGAATCGGTATCGTTTAGTGTGACAGTGCCTGAAGATGGTGTTTACACGATAGCCCTTGATCAAATGGATGTTGCTGAATCTATTCTTGTCAATGCAATCGCGGTTAAGGTGAATGGATCAATACCTTATGAAGAAGCGCGAATGATTGAGTTGCCAACACGTTGGGTTTTTTCAAGTAGTACTTTTCCACATGATCGTTACGGCAATGAAATCATGCCGAATGCTATAAAAACACAAGCGTTTTTTAAGACGTTTTTACACGATTCAACAGGATTAAATGCTGCGCCTTTACAGTTCAAACTTGAGGCTGGAGAAAATACCATTACCATTGAGCAAATGCGCGGGACTTCACTTGTTGGTAAGGTACATGTTGAAAGTGTTGATGTTTTGCCTACTTATGAAGCTTACCGCGCGAAACATGAAGGAACACTACAAACTGACGAAGCAATCACTGTCGGTGCTGAAACGCTCGAGTATCGAACCAATCCTTCAATCCGTTTACGAAGTTTACGCGATCCTTCGGCAACGAGTTATCATACACGTTTTTTACGTTTAAATGCTATTGATGGCTATAGCTTCCGTAAAGGCAATGATACGATTGCTTACACGATTGAAGTCCCTACATCGGGCTATTATCACATCGGCTTTAAATATCAACAAAACTTTTTAATGCAAATGCCGGTTTTTCGCGAAATACGTATTAATAATCAGGTGCCTTTCCAAGAAGTTTCGATGGAGGCTTTCCACCATTCGAGCCGTTATCGTAATCATTTGCTCGGTGGCGAAACACCTTATCAGTTTTATCTTGAAGCCGGGACAAATACGATTGCAATGCGGGTTGTGGTTGAACCTTACCGCAACGCGTATGAAAATGTTATTCGCGTCATGGATGAAATGACGGATTTAAGTTTGGAAATAAAGAAACTTACAGGAAACACAACAGACCGTTATCGAACATGGCGCATTGAAGATTTTATTCCTGATATTGGTGACCGCTTAGACCGGTGGATTGAAATTCTCGAGCATGTCGATACAAATTTATCAAAGTATAGTCCAGTTGAAGAACCTTCTGAACTAACCAATTTGAGACTTGCAATTAGGCAATTAAAGCAGCTCAATGAAGATGTCAATGATATCCCCAATCGTATGCGTATGCTTGCGGATGGAGATAGTTCTACGGCGCAATTGCTTGGAACATCCATTCAAAACTACCTTCAAAATGGTTTATCCATCGAAAAAATGGTTGTCACCGGTGCAGACGCTATGCCTGCCCCTAGAGCCAACGTTTTTGTGAATACATTTGAAGGAGTAAGACGTTTCTTCATTTCTTTTACTCATGATGATTATGCGATTGGTGATGTAGATGATGATGTGCTTAACATATGGGTTAATTATCCACGACAATATTTAGAGATTATGCAACAAATTATTGATAGTGAGTTTACGGCAGAAACTGGTATCCGTGTTCAGTTATCATTAATGCCTGATGAAAATAAACTTGTACTTGCCAATGCCGCAAATAATTCGCCTGATATTGCGCTTGGCGTCAATCACTGGTTACCGTATGAGTTTGCCATTCGAAATGCAAGTTTGGACTTAAGACATTTTGAAGGGTATGAAGAGACCGTGGCACAATTTGCGCCTGGTATGATGGTGCCTTATGCCTTTGAAGATGGGGTTTATGGGTTACCGCTGACACAAAACTTCTGGGTGACACACTATCGAACAGATATTTTGGATGCTTTGGATCTTCCGGTACCAGAAACATGGGATGAAGTGATTGAGATTTTACCAGAGTTACAACGTTTTGGAATGAATTATTATCAACCACTAGCATTTTTTGGGGGATTTAAGCCGTTTGTGGCGACGATGCCATTCATTTATCAATTTGGGGGTCAATTGTATTCAGAAGATGGTATGGAGACGATGATTAACAGTGAGGCAACGATTGAAGGCATTCGGTTGATGTCAGAATTGTTTACCATCTATAACATGCCTAAAGAAGTGCCAAACTTTTACAACCACTTCCGTTACGGGACATTACCAATTGGTATTTCTGATTTGAGTACATACTTACAATTATCCATTGCCGCTCCAGAAATTGCAGGGAAATGGAATATCGCCCCGCATCCAGGGGTGCGTAATGAACAAGGAATCATTGAAAGATGGGCACCAAGTGGCGCCCAAGCTTCCGTGATTATGTCTGCGACGGATCAACCCGATGAATCCTGGGAATTTTTACAGTGGTGGATGACCACACAAACACAAGCCCATTTCGCGACGCGTTTACAAACGACATATGGGACAGAGTATTTATGGAACACAGCCAATCTTGAAGCTTTTTCACAATTGCCAATTCCTGAAGAACATATTGATGTAATATTAGCACAATGGGAGTGGGCTTTAGAGGCCTCACGTATACCGGGTGCTTATATGGTTGAACGTGAAATTAGCAATGCCTGGAATCGCATTGTTTTTAACGATGCAAATCCGCGTATTGCGCTGGATGAAGCGGTGCGTGTTGCTAACCGAGAAATCACTTATCGTATGGAAGAATTTGGTTACGTAGAAAACGGACTCGTTTTGAAACCTTACCGCGTGCCAACCATCCATAACATTGAATATTGGTTAAAGGGGCATGACAATGACTAGACGTATGAATCATCCAGCGTGGTTTTTTGGACCTTATGTACTCTTGTTTTTAACCTTTATTGTCATTCCTGTTATTTTGGCTATTGTGCTTTCTTTTACCTATTTTAATACCATTGAAACACCAGAACCAGTAGGATTACGCAATTATGTTGAGCTATTGACGCGTGATGAGGTTTTTATGCAATATGTTTTACCCAACACAATACGCTTTGCCTTTATTGTTGGGCCGGTTGGGTATATGATGAGTTTTTTACTCGCATGGATCTTGGCGCAAGTACCGCACAAAGTGCGGACAATATTTGCAATTATACTATACAGTCCATCAATGACTGCAGGCATTGCAATGTTTGTTGTATGGCGTGTGCTGTTTTCAGGGGATCAAAGCGGTTATTTGAATAGCTTACTGTTGAACTGGGGGTTCATTCAAGAACCAATTCAGTTTTTAACATCCCCACAATATTTGATGAATATTATGATTGTTGTTTCCCTTTGGGCGAGTATGGGGGTTGGATTTTTAGCCATGCTTGCAGGAATTTTAAATATTGATCAAACACTTTATGAAGCAGCATATATTGATGGGATGCGCAACCGTTGGCAAGAGATATTTTACATTACCATCCCCTCGATGAAACCTCAAATGTTGTTTGGCGCGGTTATGGCGGTTGTGGGAACGTTTCAAGTTGGTGCCATTGGGGTGCAACTTTCCGGGGCAAATCCTACCCCGCAATACGCGGGGCAATTAATGGTAAATCATATTGAAGATTATGGGTTTATTCGTTATCTAATGGGTTATGCCTCAGCGGTTAGTGTTGTCTTATTGTTGATGATTTATGGTATCAGTAAAGTGACATTCAACTTACTCGGTGAGAAAAATTAAGGAGGTGCAATCATGGCGAAATTTAGTGGCATGAAAATTAATCCAAAACATTTTCATCGCAGCCAACTGAAGTTTTACTTTATCTTAATTCCGATGGCTGTTTTTATGGGTTTGCCGATTCTTTTTATTGTTTCGCATGCGTTTAAACCCCTTAATGAACTATTTGCATTTCCACCTCGGTTTTTTGTTAGGGTTCCGACGTTACAAAATTTCCGGGATTTAATTGACCTTGCGGCTGACTCTGGCGTGCCTTTTAGTCGGTATTTATTCAATAGTATTGTGGTGACAGTTTCTGGTGTTGCTTTATCAATTTTGATAACGTCATTGGCAGCTTATGGGCTTTCAAAGCTTAAATTCAAAGGAAAGAAGCTTTTGTTTGAAATCAATACTTTGGCACTTATGTTTGTGCCGATTGCGGTTACCATTCCACGCTATTTAACCATTGCACGGCTTGGTTTGATTGATACGTATTTAGTATTAATTTTACCGTTAATTGCGATGCCGGTGGGTCTATTTTTGGTTAAACAGTTTATTGATCAAACGCCAAATGAAGTTATTGAATCCGCAAAAATAGATGGTGCGAGTGAAATGCAGATTTTTCTAAAAGTTGTTTTTCCGATAATTTTACCAGCCGTTGCCACCGTAGGCATTTTAAGTTTTCAATTAATTTGGAATGATGTGATTGGGTCGACATTGTTTATCGATGATGAATCGATGAAGACGTTGGCGTTTTATTTCAATACGGTTGCGCAAACGATGCCGGGACAAGCTGCCAATCCCGTTGCTGGACAAGGGATTTTAGCAGCAGCGAGTTTAATTATGTTTGTGCCGAACATAATTATGTTTGTGTTTTTGCAAAATAAAGTTATGAACACGATGGCACATTCAGGGCTTAAAGGATGAAAAAGGTTTTATTTATTGTATTGTGTCTGTTCATGCTTCTCATCGGCACAACAACTATTGAAGCAGAGACGGGTGTTCGTTATCACACATATACCATGAGTAACAACCGGTTAGTCAGAACGCAAACTGCATATATTCCAGTGGCGTCTAGTGATCAGATTTATGACGTTGATTTAGGTGAGCCTAATGACATACACGTTGATAGAAATAATACCGTCTATATTGTTTCTACTATGCCAGGAGGTTTTGGACGTTTAATTGTGTTTGATTTAGAAACCGAAGAAGCTTCAGTTTATGGTGAAGAATTTTTGGTTAATCCAACCGGTGTTTATGTTAGTCCAAATCAAGAAATTTATATTGCCGATCGTGGCGGGCGCAAGGCTTATCGACTCGATCAAGATGGCACTATACTACAGTCTTTTGAACGCCCTGTTTCACCTATTTTTGGCGATGGAGAGTTCCAACCTCGAAAGATAGTGGCTGATTCAAGAGGCAATGCGTATATTCTTAACCGTGGAACACGAGGCCTTGCGCAATTTAGTCGCAATGGGGATTTTCTTGGATATTATGGGACGAATACAATCGCCCCAACGTTAAGAACGATATTGCAATATACGTTTTTTACACAAGAACAACTGTCTAGATTATTTAGTTTATCACCACCAGAAATCGCGAATATGGCTGTTGATCAACGGGGCCTAATCCATACGGTTAGTCTCGGTGTTGAAAACTACGGCGTGAAACGCTTAAATATTAGTGGTGACAATTTGCTGCCGGCCATGTTTAACGCACCAAATCTTGTAGATGTTTTTGTGGGACCTATTGGAAATATATACACCATTACAACCGACGGAATAATTTATGAATATGACCGGGAAGGCAATTTATTGTTTATGTTTGGTGGTCAAGATGTCAGTAATCAAGTGCAAGGGCTTTTCAATGTACCTTCTGCGATTGCTGTTGATAGTGATTACAATATATTTGTGCTAGATCGCGCGGCGGGAGAACTACAAGTTTTCATGCCAACACGGTTTGCGAACATGGTTCATCAAGCCCTTGAAACGTATCAAGACGGTGATTATATTGCGAGTCAAGAACCATGGTCTGAAGTGCTGAAAATGAATGACTTCTTTGATTTAGCTCATCGCGGTATGGGGAATGCACATTTTAGTTTAGGAAACTTTGATGACGCATTAGAAGCGTATCGCATTGCTTATGATCGTGAGGGCTATAGTGAGGCGTTTTGGGAAGTTCGTAATGCGTGGTTATTGCAGCATGCGCCAAGTATGTTAACCGTGTTTTTTGTCGTAATTGTTTTGTATATTATTAATTTGAAAGCTAAGTTTTCACGAATTGTTACAACGCCACTAAAGCAACGTTTTGCCACATTACGAAAAAAAGTCCGCACATTAGATGAAGTTTTGTACGTATTCACCTATTTGCGTAATCCAGCGGATGCCAGTTATTTTATTAAACGTCGCAACCGTGTCAGTATGTTTTCGGCAACGCTTTTATTGGGTATATTTTTCTTGTTTTATGTGTTTTATATATATCAGCTCAGCTTTCTTTTTAACATGAGAATTATTCAAAACATCAATTTAACGGAAGAGTTAATAAAAATCTTTTTGCCGTTTGGTTTATGGGTACTTGCGAACACATTAATTGGATCGATTCGTGAAGGGGAAGGCCGGTTTAAAGATGTTTATATTACGACGATTTTTAGTCTTGCGCCATTTTTCCTCATCTTACCTATACTAACCATTATGTCGCAGGTGTTGACGTATAATGAAGCGTTTTTAATGGAGTTTGTCATGTTTATCGCCATCGGGGTTACGGTTATTTATTTCTTCTTCATGGTAAAAGAAACACATTACTATACAGTTAAGGAGACTTTCCAATCGATTGCCATTTCAGCATTCACAATGGCTATGCTCATTTTAGGAACGTTTATCATTTATATTCTTTTGAACGAATTGTTTGCATTGATACGTGATATTGTCATGGAGGTGTTTTATCGTGTCTGATGTTATTAAAAAGGCCTTTATTGCTTTTTTGTTCCTCATTGCAGGGGTAGTGTTTGTGAACGCTGTCCATGATGATGTACCCGTTGATAATGATGTACCTAGTGGATTTTATAATTATATTGAAAATCATAAATTAAATTCATCGCGGTTTTCACGTCCTGAAGACATGCAAGCAATTGACCCTGATACTATTATCCCTATAACCGACGATGATCAATATTTGATGAGTAATAATCGCTTTGAGTTATACATGAATCAAGCGACATTAAACTTTAAAGTGCTCAATAAAACAACAGGTTATGTATGGTCAACGGCAATGGATGCGCCTGATGCTGGTACTTATAACAGCCTTTTGGCCAGTGGTATTGGCATCGAGTATATCAATAAAGAGCAAAACATGTCAGTAAGAGAAAATGTTGGGCTAATTGAAACACAGTTTTCAACCATAGTGTATCCACGTGAAGACGGTGTATCCATTCAGATAGATATAGCGGATTATTGTGCGACGCGAAGGTGTCGAGATAATTATGATGCTTATTTGGATGGGGATTATACTCTAGAGCAAATGATTCAATTCGGGTTGGTTGAACTTGGTGTTGCTTTCACACTAAATATTACGTTTAATGAAACAGGGATAACTGCAGAAATACCGTTTCATTCTATTATAGAAATAGAAACAGACTGGACGACGTTATCGAGTATTATTATTTTTCCAGCACTAGGGGCGACCTTTATGGAAGATGTTCCAGGGTATATGATTATTCCTGATGGTATTGGGACACTTATTCGCTATGAAGATAATGAAAGACGGTTTAGAACCCCGTATGAAGCACCTATATACGGGTCTAATGTTGGGTTGGCTGCGAGACGCCGTTCAATGGCAAATTATCCTATTACCATGCCTATCTTTGGTGCGGTGCACGGGGTTCGTCAAAACGCTTTTGTAGGTATCATTGAATCCGGAGATTTTAATGCACGTTTAATCGCCTATCCAAACGGAGCCAATAATCTTGACTATAATCTAATCTTTCCAAAATTCGACTATAAACAGCGTTATCGTCAAAGTTTTACCCGCGATGGTGCGGATGGGGCGAGAAGAGTTGTCGATACAAGTTATGCTGATGTTGTGGTCCATTACCATTTCCTTGACAATGATGCGGCACATTATACAGGTGTAGCAGAAGTATATCGCAATTATTTAATTGATATAGGAAGCTTAGATCGCATCAACCACACTCAATCACAAATACCGTTGCACATTAGTTTGTTGATGGCGGATTCTACGAATCGTTTTATTGGTCAATCGCTTATTGAAATGACATCTGTTGCGGCCGCGAAACGAATTTACAATGATTTATATGACGCTGGACTAACACATCAATTAGTGACCTTAAAAGGGTGGAATCAAAATGGCTATAGTGGGCATTTACCTACACCTGTTAATTTTGAAAGACGCCTTGGTAGAGAGCGAGATTTTATAGATTTGATTGCGCATGTCAATCAAAGCAATCGTGTTTATTTGGTAAACAATTATATCCAAGCGACGAATGCGACATCGCGTGTATCATATCGCAATGATGTCGCTTTAGGGGTTGACCGGTTTAAAATAATGCACACACGTGATAACGCTGTATATCCTGAACGCTACACGTTATATCCTGATTCAGCCACCGCGTTTGCTTTGGAGGATATGACTGATTATCAAGCGCTTGATGTTCATGTGTTACATGAAGGGGTTGGTTCAATGCTCTTCAGTTACTATAAGCGTAATGTATTTACACGTGAAGATACATATGAAGCGCTTCAACCGCTCTTTGAAGCCTATACAAATCAAGCGGGTTATGTTTACCCAAATGCATATATTTATCCGTATACTGATACAGTGTTTAATATGCCACTCTTTAATTCACAATTGAATTATTTTGACGACTTGATTCCATTATTGCCACTTGTCTTAAGTGGCCATATGGAAATGTATAGTCGATATTTAAATTTCAATAGCTTAGGGCGTGAGCAGTTGCTCGCCATGATTGATTTTGGCATATATCCTTCCTATTTAGTTTCAGACGCTCGTGCGAGTGATTTGCGCGGATCTGATATAGAGCAATTTTATACAACCGGCTATGCAAATTGGCGTGAAAGTATTATTAATGAATATGACTTTATTAATGGTGCGTTGATGCATGTAATGCATGCTGTTATTGTTGATCGCGTCGTATTAGATACCGGGGTTGTATTGGTTTCTTATGACAATGGGGTTCGTATTACAATTAATTATACAGCTTCAGAGTATGAGAAAGCTTCCGGCGTTGTCGTGCCACCACTAGATATCCATATTGGAGGTGACAGCCCATGACAAATAGAAACCGTGAGCGTTTAGCAGGGTTAGGGTTTATTTTCATATGGATTGTTGGGTATTTAATTTTTACGCTTTATCCAATATTTTATAGTTTGTATCTCAGTTTGTTTAAAGTTCAAATGGACGGTGCTGATCTACTACTTACCTATGAAGGAATCAATAATTACCGCGCAACGTTTTTAAGTGATCCGTACTTTGTTGAGATACTTATTCAATATGTTTTAGAAACAATTATTAATGTGCCAGTAACCATTGTGTTTGCACTTATTATAGCGATTTTGATTAATCAAAACATACGGGGTAAAGGGTTGTGGCGGACTATCTTCTTTTTGCCAGTTATTATTACGAGTGGACCTGTGATTGCAGAGTTAATGAATCAAGGCATTACGACGTTACCATCTATTCAACAGTATGATGTCATTGGGCTGATTTTAGATAATGTTGGGGCAGTTATTGCAAACCCAGTGCAAGCGTTGTTTGATCAAATATTACTGGTATTGTGGTTTGCGGGAATCCAAATTCTTATTTTACTAGCAGGATTACAAAAAATTGATCGCTCAACTTATGAAGCCGCCATGATTGATGGCGCAGGACCTTGGATTGCGTTTTGGAAGATAACTTTACCATCAATTTTATCGCTTATTACTGTGTGTATCATTTATACTGTTGTATCTATGAGTGTATTTACCACCAATGAAGTAATTATTTATATTCGTAATGTTATGATGGGTGAAAGCACACCTGCAATTACGACAGGTTATGGTTATAGTGCAGCTTTATCGTGGGTCTATTTTATTACCATGAGCGTTATTATTGTCCTCTTCGTGGTTATGGTTAATATACGTAAGGGGGTCAAGTCATGAAAAAAATGACACTTAAAGCAAAACAAAGTATTGATGCCCTAAAGCGTTTTATTGAAGAAAAGCGTTATGCTAAGCTTTATAATCGTGTACAACGCGTTTTGATTGGTATGCGCTTTACCGATGGTTTGCTTTACAAGATTATTATTTATGCTTTGTTAATTAGCTTGGCGTACATATATTTATATCCGATGCTTTATATGATTACCAATAGTTTTATGACGATGTCAGACATTATAAGTGTGAATGTGCGCTGGGTACCTTCATCGTTAAATTGGGAAAACTATCGTTTGGTATGGACTGCGTTGAATTACCCAAGAGCTTTACTAGATGCATTCATTCTTGCGGCAGCACCAGCCTTAAGTGCAACCGTGTCAAGCGCCATTATTGGCTATGGGTTTGCCCGTTTTCGCTTACCGTTTAAAAAAGTTTTAATGGGGTTAATGATTATGTCGTTTATTATCCCTCCGCAAATTACGATGTTGCCGATGTTCAGGATGTATGCTAATTATGAATTGTTGGGTTCAATACGTGCGTTTGTGTACCCGGCGATTTTAGGACAAGGACTGAATGGAGCAATTTATATCTTAATCTTTTATTCTTTTTTCCGCATGTTGCCAAAAAGTTTAGAAGAATCTGCAGAACTAGACGGCGCGGGACGCATAAAAGTCTTTACAAGCATTGCGTTACCGCTTGCGATGCCCGCGGTTATTATTGTGTTTTTGTTTAGTTTTGTTTGGTATTATAATGAAACGTATTTAGCCGGATTATTTTTAAGTGGTAGTGATATGCTTACGCTACCGTTGCGTTTAGAACAATACATTAATAACTTTACGAGTTTATACCCAGAAGGCAGTCGCGCGCGTGAACTGATGCAAGCGGTTAAATTAGCGGGGAATGTGTTAACGCTATTGCCTTTGTTGATTATTTATTTCTTCACCCAAAGACATTTCGTCGAAAGTATCGACAGAACTGGAATTACAGGAGAGTGAAACAATGAAAAAGTTACTGTATGGTTTTTTAATAATAACAATCATTGCCATTATTGTTGGTTGTGATCAAGGCAATGGAACCTTTGAATATGACAATCGAAGTTTAGTGCCTGAATCGTGTGAATATTTAGATAATATTGGACAGCATTGGCAACCAGTATGGTGTGATGAATTTGATACCGATGGCTTACCCGATTCTAGTCGGTGGCTCTATGACGCTGGTGGTGGCGGATGGGGGAATCAAGAACTTCAATACTATACCCGTGAAAACCTTAATAATGCTTTTATTGAAGATGGTATTTTGCATATTCGTGCGATTAAAGAGCAACATGGAAACTATAATTATACCTCAGCACGCTTGGTTACCAAATATCAAGGTGACTGGGAATATGGTCGGATTCAAGTCAAAGCAAAAATGCCATCAGGCAGAGGAACTTGGCCAGCAATATGGATGTTGCCAACGGATTGGCGGTATGGGGGATGGCCTCATAGTGGTGAAATAGACATTATGGAGTATGTAGGCTATGATCCTGGTGTTGTGCATGGAACCATCCACACCGGTGCTTACAACCATATGCTAAATACACAAATAGGGTATACACGTAATGTACCAACAGCAGAAACTGAGTTCCATCTTTATGAAATGATTTGGGAACCTGCCTCGATTCGCTTATACATTGATGGCGTTCAGTTTGCGGAATTTGGGTATAACCCTGAGGTAAATAAACACATTGAAAATAGTGAAGCATGGCCGTTTGATCAACGCTTCCATCTTATTTTAAACCTTGCTATAGGCGGAACTTGGGGAGGACAACGTGGGGTAGATGATTCAATATTCCCAACAGAAATGCAAGTGAAATATGTGCGGGTTTATCAGCGTGATTATGCTGGTATGACTAGACGTGCACCAGAAGCGGTTACCAACGTCCGTGTTCACTGGACTGAAGCAACGCGCGCTCGCATTGCATGGAACCATGCCACACATAATGTGCAAGTGTCACATTATGCCATATATGTCGATGGTGAGCCGGCAGGGACCACCACGGTTAATGCTTTTAATCTATCAGAATTGGTTCCAAACACGACACCACGGATTGATATTTATGCGGTGGATTTCGCTGGAAATCGCTCTGTAGCTGAAACAATCCATCTCCAAACTGAAGCCGATTGAAATAGCCTGTCATGATGAAACGTTTTGTGATAAGATGTTATTATGTGTTTATAAAACATCATAAAAAATGTTGTAAAGAAAATATATGAAGGTGATACCATGGTCACAATTAAAGACATATCACGGTTGTCTGGGTTTAGCATAACAACTGTATCCAAAGCACTTAATAATTACCCTGACATATCACAATCAACCCGAAATGCAATTTTAGGTATTTGTGAGGAAGTTGGTTATGTGCCCAACAGCAGTGCACAGTCGTTGAAAACACAACGGTCTTTTACCATTGGGGTTATTTTTGAAGAGGAAACCAACCAAGGGCTCAAACATCCGCTTTTTTCTAAAATTCTCGAACAATTTAAAAGTGAAGTGGAAAAAGAAGGCTACGATATTATGTTTTTAGCGAAAAACATGGGCAAACAAAATGGCTCATACTTACAACATTCGATGCGAAAACAAGTTGAAGCAATTTTTGTATTATGCGCAGATTTTAATGCCAAACGTATTGTAGAATTGACCGATTCAAACATTCCTTTGGTTGTTATTGATTTCTCTGTTAATCAAGCCTTAAATATTGCATCGAACAATGATAAAGGTGTTGAAGAAGCGGTTACCCACCTCATTGATTTAGGGCATCGAGACATTGGTCATATCTTTGGGGATCGGAATACTTTTATCGGAGGAAAACGAAAACGTCGTTTTGAAGAAACCCTTAAAAAACACCAGCTGATTGTTCGGGATGAATGGCTTGTGGCAGGACCAAACTTTTCTAAAGAGGATGGGTTTAATGCTATGCAACAGCTATTAAAGCAAGATGCGCAACCTACAGCGATTTTTTGTGCGTCTGACATGCTCGCTATAGGGGCTATACAAGCCATTAAAGCAGCGGGGAAACGGGTTCCTGAGGACTATTCTATTGTAGGGTTCGATGGTATCGAAATTGGTCAACTCATAACGCCTAGGTTAACTACAATCCGTCAAAATACGATTGAGATGGGAAGTATTGCAGCACGCAAGATGATGGAACTAATAGAAAACAAGTCACAAAAGCAATCGTTTGAAGCCATTAGTGTGGATACCGAACTCATTATTGGCGAATCCTCAAAACCAATCAACTAAGGGGTTATTCAGATGAAATGTATTAAAGCGTACGACTTTACAACAATGCAATCTTTAGACCGCAATGACTGGAACATAGAAACCGGAGATAAGTGGCATAATCAAGAACTTCAACGGTATACGAATCAATCCAAAAATCGCTTTTTAACGAATGAAGGGTTAGTGATTCGAGCAACCTATCAAAATGGTGTTTATGATAGTGCTCGGATAAATACAAGAGGAAAATTCGCTTTTCAATATGGACGCGTCGATGTGAAGGCTAAAGTTCCGAAAGGTCGCGGGACGTGGGCTGCAGTTTGGATGATGAGCGATGATCGACGCTACGGTTTTTGGCCTAAAAGCGGTGAGATAGATATATTTGAACATATTGGCAATGCGCGTGATGCTGTATATATGTGTTTACATACGGAGCGCTATAATCATACCCAAAACAAAGAATACTTCAAGAAGCATTATTATGAAGGATTATCAGACGATTTTCATACATTTTCTCTTTATTGGGATGCTAAATCGATTGAATATTTCATTGATGATGAATCGATTGTACGCTATGAAAAAGGCATGGATGGCAAAGACACTTCAGAAAAAGGGTGGCCTTTTGATCATCCTTTTCACCTTATCATTAACCTCGCTATTGGTGGAACGTTAGGTGGCAGTGTGGATGAAAGCTGTTTTCCGCAAGATTTTGTTATTCAATCAATTAAGGTATATCAATGACTCACTATAAGCAATCATTTTATTATCACCATACGATGGTTGTTTTGAACACGCTGAAATTGATGAATCATTTAGAGAATAAAAACATGAATAAAACTGTATGTGCACGAATACGATTACCTAGAAACGCTTGTCTTCTTTGTGGTTAACGTTGGTATTTTTAAAGCGCGACATGCAAGTCAGTACGGCCATCAGCCCTTCCCTATCCACCGTGAGTATTGCTGGTGGATTTCGTTTTGTAAGAGCGTTTTAAATGTTGAATATCATCTATTTACGCCCACTATATTTTAAAAGCTTTGAGGAATCGTAGTCAAAACTATTGTGAGTAAGTCGCAATGTATTTTTCTAGTAAAATAAACCATCACGGTACGCAAAAGGAAACTATGCAAGTGGCATTTTAAATATTTTTGAGTACAGGAATACTAACACTTGCTCATCGTTCAATATTTAAGATTGAGATTGGACTGTGCTATAATGATTTCGAAAACGTTTTAGGCGCAATGGGAGGTACAGTATGGGAAAATTGCCAATAGATGAAAAGATTAAACTAACGAGTGGTCAAGGGAACTGGCATCTCTTTGAAAGTGCATTGCTTGAAGGCCGAAGCATTAATGTGGCAGATGGTCCACACGGAGTTAGGGTGTATGGCAAAGCGGTGGATGCTGGCAACTTTTTAAACCAATCGAACCTAATGCCGGCAACGCTTTTTCCAAGTGCTTCTGCAATGGCGTCAACGTGGAACAAGGAATTAATCGAAAACGTTGGTAAAATTATCGGACGTGAATGTCGCTATTATCAAATTGATGTTTTATTGGGACCTGGTATCAACTTAAAGCGTAGTCCTTTAGGGGGGCGTAATTTTGAATATTATAGTGAAGATCCGTATTTAACCAGTACCATTGCGGAAGCTTTTGTAAAAGGCGTTCAGTCTGAACATGTCGGCGCGTGTATCAAACACTTTGGACTCAATGAACAAGAAACGATGCGCCGATTTGTGGATGTGAAGGTGGATGAACGCACCATGCATGAAATGTATCTATACCCATTTTATAAGGTCATAAAGAACGCGCAACCATGGATGGTTATGAGTAGTTACAATCGCTTAAATGGTGTGTACGCTTCTGAGTCTTCTTATTTACTAAAGGATATCCTCCGTAAACGTTGGGGATATCAAGGGGTGGTTGTTTCAGATTGGGGTGCGGTTCAAGATAAAGTTAAATCTTTAAAAAATGGCATGAATATTGACATGCCGGGACCGTCAGCATTTGAAAGTAAGGTGAAGGATGCCTTACAACAAGGAACATTAACTGAACGTGAACTCGATGAGAGTTTAAAGCCTGTATTCGATTTACACAAACGCATTCAAACAACCCAAAAACTTAAAGACATTAATTTCGAAAAGCATCATCAGAGGGCAAAAAGTGTAGCCGAAGAAGCGATTGTTTTACTTGAAAATGATGGCGTTTTGCCGATAAAAAACCACCAAACAAAACTGGGTATTGTCGGGGATTTTGCAAAACATCCACGCATTAATGGTGGTGGGAGTGCAACGGTGAGGCCTTATAAACAAGAAATCCCGTATGATGCGTTTAAAGAAGTCTTTGACAATATTGATTATGCCCAAGCATATCAAGAAGAAGAAACAACCGATGCATTAATCGCTGAAGCGGTTGACGTTGCTAAGGCGAGTGACATTGTTTTATTCTTCACTGGGACAACAAAAGCCACTGAAACCGAAGGGCAGGACCGACCTCATATGATGCTTCCCGTGAGCCATCTTAACGTTTTTAATGCAATGCGGAAGATCAACAAAAACATAGTCGTAATCTTAAGCAACGGCAGTGCTTTGGATTTACGGTCTGTGCGACCCCATAGTCGGGCTATTTTAGAAACCTGGTTTTTAGGTGGTGCAGCCGGCAAAGCGATTGTTGATGTGGTGATTGGCGCTGTGAATCCAAGCGGACGATTACAAGAAACATTTCCGTACATGGTAGAACATACACCGCATTATCCAACATTTCCTTCACTAGAAACCGTGGATTATTCGCAAGACTTAATCATGAATGGCTATCGTTTTTACGATACCCATCGGTATGAAGTCTTGTACCCTTTTGGCTATGGTCTAAGCTATGCAACCATTGATTATAGCGATATCCGCTTTGTTAATGCAAGCGATAATCAGTCAATTATTTCTGTTGAGGTTACTTTAGAAAATCACAGTGATATTGATGCGTATGAAACGGTTCAACTTTACGTTGGCAAAAACATTGAGTACTTAATTAAACCAGAAAAAGAACTCAAAGCGTTTGAAAAAGTTTTCGTTCGTGCTAAATCGAAAGCAATAGTTACCATTAAAGTCGAACGTGAAGCATTTGAGACTTACGATACAAGGCGTCAACAATTTGTTGTTTATAATGGGTGTTATACAATCCATGTTGGACGGCATAGTCGTGCGATTTATGCAACGCATAGTGTCGATATTACCGACAAGGTCACGTTTCATCCTGCAATTACATTTGATTATCCAATTAAGTTTCTAAAACTTTATTATCCTCACTGGTATGAATATATCGAAACACATTATCGTCCTTTAAGGTGGCATGAACAAGAAGCACCGATTTGGCGAATTCTTAATAGCTATCAGCGACATAAAGGTATTGATGATGTAATTCTCAAGCAGTTAATGAAAGATATAAAAGCAGATTTGGATGCATCTAATAAGTAGACAATGTTGTGTTAACATGCACAAAAATTTATGAATGCAATGCTTAGCGCATCGTCTTACCAGGGGGGATACGATGAAAAGTACACTAAAGATTAATCAAGATGGCAGCTTTCATATACGTCATGTTACGGATTTAAGCTATACGTATTTTCCACTTTGTAACATCAACGGCATGAAAAGTTCGCTGACACCCAATATGGGTGGCGATGCAACGATTGACCACAATAGCTTTATTTTACTGCCGTCAACGGTCGAAGATTTATCACAATCTTTATTAAAGAGAAATGTGTTTTTTCGCATTGAGGATAAATTAACTTGGAGTATTACCGCCCAAACACCTGAGCAAGTTATTGCCCCCGATGATGTTGAACTTTATGGCGACTTTTTGGTGCATAAAATTATGCGTAAGCATTCACAATTTACCGCCGAAATTGAAAGTTTTGTACCACATGAAGACCAATTTCAAGAAATGCATAAGATTAGCCTTCAAAATACCACGAAGAAACCCCTTAAAGTGAGACCGGTTGTTGCCGTACCTATTTACGGACGCAGCGCCGACAGTATTCGCGATCACCGCCATGTAACATCATTACTAAACCGAATAAAAATTGTGAAAAATGGAATAATCAATCATCCCACATTCTCCTTTGATGAGCGCGGTCATCTCCTCAACCACCGTCATTATGGTGTCTTTTCAGCGTCATCGCATCACGAAGAAGTAAAATATTATTATCCAACGCACGAAGATTTTATCGGCGAAGGACATACTCTTTATAATCCTAAATCCGTTCAAGAAATCATTGACTCTCCTTACCGTATCGGTGATATGGTTGCAGGCTATGAAGCGATGGCTGGCATGGCATATGATGAAGTCATCTTAAAACCCAACGAGACCTTAAAAATCGTGTTAACGCTCATCGTCACTGATAAAGGACAAACCCTTATGAAACACGGCGCAACCATAGATGAAAAAGCCTTTGAGAAGTTGAAGCGAAAGACAAAGATGTATTGGGAAGCAACCTTATCGTCTTTAGTTTTTCACTTTGTAGATTACACCTTAAATGGATGGTTGAAATGGGTGACCTTACAACCAATTTTAAGAAGAATCTATGGTAACTCTTTCTTACCATATCACGACTATGGTCGTGGTGGGAAAGGATGGCGTGACTTATGGCAAGACTTATTAGCGCTTATTTTAATGGACCCTGACTCGGTGAGGACAATGCTCATTAATAACTTCAAAGGGGTCCGCATCGACGGCAGTAATGCAACGATTGTCGGTGATAAGCCAGGTGAATTTATTGCCGATCGCAACAACATTGCACGGATTTGGATGGACCATGGAAGTTGGCCACTCTTCACAACCAAACTCTATATCGACCACAGTGGTGATTTTGATCTTTTATGGGAAAAAGTGGGTTATTTCAGTGATCAATTTACGCATTACACAAAACACGTAAAAAAGACGAATATTTCTAATGATTCTTTGCTTAAAACCAATCAAGGGGACACTTACTATGGTACCGTGTTAGAACACCTCATCGTTCAAAACCTTGTGCCTTATTACAATGTTGGGCCCCATAACAATATTCGTTTAGAAGATGCCGATTGGAACGATGGGCTTGATATGGCGAAAGAAAACGGTGAGTCCGTTTCGTTTACATCGTTTTATGGTGCGAACTTGATCACCCTTTCTAAACTATTAGCGCATTCCAAAGCACGCGGCATGAAAGAGATTGCCTTATTCGAAGAATTGAAAATCCTTTTACAACGAGTATCGCATGGCGATATCGACGCCAAAAAAGCGAATCTTCATGCGTTTTTTGAAGCGGTTAAAAACGGTGTAACTGGGACGCGTGAAATTTATCAAATATCCGAGTTAGAAAAACGTTTATATGATAAAGGCAATGCTCTCTTAGAACATGTACGTCATCACGAATGGTTAGAAGAAGGTGAGGATGGATGGTTTAACGGGTATTAT
Organism: Mollicutes bacterium; assembly: GCA_003559235.1. Lineage (GTDB taxonomy): Bacteria > Bacillota_I > Bacilli_A > Izemoplasmatales > Izemoplasmataceae > PWME01. The sequence goes on from PWME01000116.1 coordinate 32,274, forward strand.
GATAATGATTCCAACCCTTTAGACAACGTAAAGAAAAAACACATGACACTCACAGGCCAAGTGTTTTCTATCATGAGCCATGCTGCACGGGATGAACAAGTGGAAAAAATCATCCAAAGTGCTGATCGTTATCTATATGATCCAAACGTCGGTGGCTATCGGTTAAACACCGATTTTAATACCGTTAAGACTAATATGGGAAGACTCTTTGGATTCGCTTATGGTCATAAAGAAAATGGCGCAATGTTTAGCCATATGGCCGTAATGTATGCTTATGCATTGTATCAACGAGGTTATGTTAGGGCAGGCTACAAAGTCATTAAAAGCATCTATGAGCACAGCATCGATTTGCCATCCGCAAAAATGTATCCTGGTATCCCAGAGTATTTTGATCCTAAAGGGCGTGGCATGTATCCCTATTTAACTGGCTCAGCAAGTTGGTTCATTCTAACAATGGTCACTGAAGTGTTCGGTATTAAGGGAGATTTAGGGGATATAGTCTTTGAACCAAAGCTACTATTAGAACAGTTTGATAATCAAACCACGCTTTCTTTAAAAAAAGCCATTAGAAAGCAAATAACGACCGTTTTGTATCATAATCCGTTACACTTGGATTACCATGAGTATGAAATTAAAGAAGTTTTCGTCGATCAAGAAAAAGTAGCATTCACAAAAACGCATAACGGCATTAAACTCAAACAAGACCAAATTGGTCGTATGATTGAGCTTGTTTTAAAAGCGAAATCATCATAACACTTAAAATCAAAGATTTTTAATAAAAATCGATTCAATAGCTTAAGGGTGATGATTATCAAGCGCGACTTAATACCGACAATCATCAGATACAAGGAGTCGATGAGTCGCCAAAATCTAATAAAGTAATAGCGCACAATATATTGTATAATTAACGCAAAGACAATCTAATATCACGAAAAAAGAAGGAGCGTATAGTAAAATCGATTGAATTTATTATACAAAACACATTATGACCAAAAACCACACATTGTATTTTTTTATGATCTTTGCCAAATCCCTCATTCCATCTGCTGTTCTATACGCAATGGGTATAGTGCTTTTTTATTTGATTTTTAATAGATACCCTCGACTCGATAGCGCATTTTTAATAGGAACACTACTCGCAGTGATGGTAAATGCGTATAGAATGATGGATATTACAAAAGATATCGTTTTAGTAAACATTATTGATTATAATGCCTTTGTTCATAAAGTCGCCAAAAAACGAAGATTTAAAATACTTGAAGATATCAATAATAGTCAATACATTATCAAAACGTCGTTTTTTGAGCGCTTATATGCCAATAACACAACGGTCAAAGTGATTGATAAAACGCTCTATTTAAAAGGACCGAGGCGCATTGTGAACAAGTTTAGTGAAACGGTAAACATGCTTTCTGAATAGTGAGATTTCATGGGTGTGCATTACGATTAATTTATGTAGTGAACATAGGCGATTCATGTTCAAAAACATACAAAATCTTACAAGATAATGGTCAATAAAATGGTTTGATACAATGCTGTTTTCGTGGACATCCCCACTGAAGGAGAATGTATGAAAGCAAAGAAGTTGGAATCCCTGTCTCTTGAAGCGTTATGGAAATTGTTTCCGATTGTTTTAACATCCTACCAACCGCTTTGGAAAGCGCAATTTAAGCGTGAGAAAATCTATTTGGAAGGTGTTTTGGATTTATCTAAGATAAGATGGATAGCGCATATAGGAAGTACCGCAATGGAATCTATCTATGCAAAACCAATTGTTGATATCTTAATTGAGGTAGAAAAAGATGTACTATTGCAATGTTTTCTTAACGATTTGAACCAAGCAGGATATAGAGTCATGAGCGACCAGAAGCAGCGGCTTTCATTGAATAAAGGGTATACAGAAAATGGTTACGCTGATGAGGTCTTCCATCTTCATATGCGACACTTTGGCGATCACGATGAACTGTATTTTCGAGATTACTTAATCGATTTTCCTGAAGAAGCAAAGGCATACGAAGCTTTAAAGCACACATTAGCTAAAAAGTACAAACACCATAGAGACCATTACACAAATGAGAAAACAGATTATGTTCATGAAATAACACAAAAGGCAAAATTATACTATGGTGATAA
>PWME01000067.1 GCA_003559235.1 Mollicutes bacterium
TAGTCTATCTGCCATTTCATCTGAAATCACAAAAGTATTAACCAGTTGGCGAGCGGTACCTGATTTATCTGCGTCACGCAGCTGCACAACTGTTTCTATGGGATCAAACTGAATAAGGTCACCGTATTTCATAATTGTTCTGCTTTTCTAAATGTGTGTTTCGTTATCAATTGTAGCCGTTCCATCCGTACATACAATGAGTGCATCAATCGAGTCATACCTGCGATATTCCGTATGGCCACTCTCCGCATAAGTAAGTCGACCATCGGTGTAAGCACCGTTCCAGGAAGATACAATGGTTCTATTTCTTGATATACTTTGCAATAGTCGTAGAGGGTCCTGCATTAGTGCCTTGTCAAATAGTATTTCAAGATTGTCAAGAATGACTGGCGAGTTTTCTGCATTTACGACCCTATCCAGTATGTCAGGTAATCGAAGAGAACGCTGCTTTGGAGTCAGTTCCAGAAGTTCACTGGAGAGTATTAGGTTTATGTTGATGGGTGAAGTTTCAAAACTTTGAGCGATGTCTTGCAGAATGGCGGTCTTTCCTGACCCGGGCTCACCCACTAAAAGAACCAGCCGGTGATACATGGCATCAGCCATTTGAATAGATTTAGTCAGTTTATCGTGAATTGCCGTAGGCATGGTCTCTCTAAAATTTATTATCAGATTTTTTGGGCTTTATTTGAGGCGCCACCAGACCGGACCCACTCATCGACTTCATCAAGTCTGAATATCCAACAACGACCAACACGATGACCTGGCGTAGCTTGTTTTTGTATCCATTTGCATACGGTTTCATTCGTTACATTCAAATATGCGCAAATGTCGTTAACTGTCAGCCATCTCTCGCCCAGAGCCATTACCAGATTTCCTGTTTGGGGTAATAATGATTTTAGCTCATGATATCTAAGCCTGGCCTTAAATACAACCCATTTTTACCGAATATGGCCGATTATTATGGATGTTACTTGTCTATTAATAATTATTTAAATTGATACTCCACAAAGCAATTATTCAACATTCATGAAAGTTGTTTTGAAAGAAATACTCCCTACATACCTAACTGAGAATCAGCTAAAAGCAATTACGCATGTAGGCGGCCCATTGATTATTATTGCCGGACCGGGAACTGGCAAGACCGATACATTGATCCGCAGAGCGGCATGGTTGATCAAAGAGAAGAACATTGATCCTGAGAGATTACTTGTTACCACTTTTACGAACAAGGCTACCGATGAGCTTGTTGACCGTCTTGGACAGTTTATTGGCAAAATAGCCTACCAGACACATGTGTCAACGATCCACTCTTTTTGCCAACATATTCTCCAGGAGTATTCCGATTATCATGAATGGGGTCCAGGGTTCAGGGTTATTGATGATCGTGAACAATTCCTATTCGTTTATACTCATTTGAGAAAACTTGGTCTCAAACAGTTTCCTAAAGGACGTCCTGGAGAATTTATTTCAAATGTTGTCAGCTTTTTCAACCTCTGCACAGAGGAACGTGTGGACCCGAAAAAGCTGGACGAAAGACTGAGCAGGGGTGGTAAACATCTACTGCAACTCAAAATGGATAAGCCAGAGTCCATTGATGAATATAAAACGGTTGTATCGTCATATACCTCGTATCAACAAATATTGCTAAGTGAAAAGGTCGTTGACTTCGCCCATCTTCAGTCGATTCTTTATGATCTGCTTGTAAGAAACGAGGACTTTAAAAAAGAACTTTCCAGCAAGTACGACTATCTGCTGATTGATGAGTACCAGGATACCAATCGTATGCAAGTGTTAATCCTGAAACATCTGAAAAGTGAAAAAACAGGGATTACGGTCGTTGGAGATGACGATCAGAGCATTTACCGTTTTCGAGGCGCATCCGTGAAGAGTTTCCTTCAATTCGAAGAAGATTTTCCTGGTGCCGAAAAAGTCTTCCTGGACAAAAACTTCAGATCCGGTCAGTTTTTAATCAATGCTGCTTCCTCTTTGATCAGTAAGAATGCCCCTAACCGTCGTGAAAAAATCATCATAACGGGACGGAAGAATGACCAGGAGACCATAAAACCCCTGATATCACACACCAGAACTATCCATGATGAGGCGAAAAAGGTCGTTACCTTACTTCAAAAGTGGCTTGACGAAAGGGTAATCAAAAAACCTTCTGATATTGCCATTTTGTTCCGCAGTGTGAAGTATCATTCTGAACCATATGTTGAAGCACTGGATCAAAAGGGAATTCAATACGCCATCAGCAGTGATGGCAGCTTTTTTTCACGAGAAGATATTTTTAACCTGACAGAGTTAATCCAGTTTTTTGGCTTTATGCAATGCCGGAGTATTGATTGCCTTAAGGGAAAGATATTGGAGCTGAATTCGGAAACAATTGAAGCAATCAAAAAATGGAAGGGATCGCCAGAACAATGGTCAGATGAACGTATTCTTGATGAGTTGAAGATTGAAAGGACGCGAGACCGACAGGTATTGAAGGGCGTCGCTGAATTACGGGAAAAGTCACTTAATAATAATCTTCAAAGCTTGATGGGTTTCTTTTATGAACTACTCCGGATAAGTGGGTATTTCAGTCGTAATTGCCAAACGCCGGAGGAACAGCTCTGTGAATCAGCAATGCTTAATCTGGGTCAGTTCTCATCCTTAATGGATTCTTTTGAGTTTCATTCAGCATCCACAGACCTCTATGATTTCAACAACTACCTATATCAATTGCCCAAAAAAAGTATAGATAACTTAAAACCA
>PWME01000017.1 GCA_003559235.1 Mollicutes bacterium
AAACTGTTCTGTAAATACTCTTCTTTTTCTTTTTCGAGTCATGTTAGATGCCTTCTTTCTTATTCAATTTAGTCTAACATACTCCATAAGAAAACTGTTCAATTAAGTGTAACCTATTCAAAATCATGAGTGATTCTATGCATTGCAGCTTATATTTACTGTTTCAATCATGGATTTTAGGTGATTGAAATCATCATCGGTAAAACCGCTATAAGGTAGTAGAAGTGTATTTGGCCACGCCTCAATTGTAGTGTAAGCCCATTGAAATTTGGTAAAGGTATCAACTAATAAATGCAAGATCTCTTGGTCATTGCTTTGCCATAAAACATGAAGGTTACTATTGAGGCCAAAAACATGAATGCCATCATGTTTATCCAAAGGTTTTAACAGCTCACGCATGCGCTCATTGTGTTTTTTTGAGAATGCGGACAGTTTTTTTAGTAATTTTTGGTAACCACCACGCTTAATAAATGTTGCGATGGTTAACTGATCAAGGATGGACACAGTTTGCGTTAATGGCGGATGTTTTGCAAGCGTTTTAATAAGGTGGGGTGGTAATACCATATAGCTTAAACGAAATGAAGGCAAGAGTTGTCTTGTGAAAGAACCGATGTAAATGACCCTTTCATTATGGGAAAGACTTTGAATAGAAGGGATTTGATAAGCGTTATGGCGGTACATATAATTGTAATCATCTTCAATGATGTATGCGTGGTGGATTTTGGCGTAATCAATTAAGCGCATGCGGTCGTTAAATGGAATGACATCGCCACTTGGGTAAAGATTTGAAGGAGAAATATAGATGAAGTCAAGGTCCATTTCTAATAAATCATCTAAGGTTTTACAAGGTACAAGGGTAAAGTTTAGCAACGAAAGAATGGTTTTTGCATGATGAAAGAGTGGTTCTAAAAATCCAACACGTCTTTTATGTATAAGGTTGGCAATGGTGGTTAAATGCGTCTGCATCCCCGCCCCAATAACAACTTGTGAAGGGTGCCCCTTTACACTGCGTTCTTGACGCAAATAATGCATAATGGCTTGTTTCAATTTGGGTTCACCCATTGGTTTTGGCGGTGAGTATAAGGTGTCTTGATGGTTGTGAATGACATCATGCAACGCCCGTTTAAATTCAGAGAAATCAAAGGTGCTTTTGGGCTGTTTTGTGTTGCGGTAAACAAACTCTTCAAAATAGGGCTCATCACGTTTTTTCGTCATTTCATGACGTTTTTTTATTGGTAGCACATAGGTGCCACTTTGCGGACGCGTTTCAATAAAGCCTTCAATCGTTAACTGATTGTAGGCTTTTTCAACGGTTGTTTTACTAAGGTTATATTTTGCACTACATGAACGAATTGATGGCAGTTTTGCATCAGATGGCCATTCACCGTTTATAATGCCTTCTTTAAAAGACTGATATAGTTGTAAATATAGTGGGATGGAAGATTGATAATCAATCATAACTGACCTCCTCAAAATAGTCGCTATCTGTCACTTTTAATCATGACACAACTTCATTATAATTAAACCGACTAAGAAATGAAAGGATTTAGATGATGAAAACACGACAATTGGTTTTGACCGCTGTTTTTATTTCAATGGTGACAGTAAGTACGTACATTAGGATTCATATTCCGTTAGGAACGGGTGGCTTAATTCATTTAGGCACATTGGTTAGTTTTACGATAGCGCTTAAATTTGGGGCGCGTTATGGGGCGCTTGCGGGCGGTATTGGCATGACGCTTTTTGATCTTTTTAGTGAATGGTATGTTTGGGCTCCTGCAACCCTAATCATCCGGCTAATAAGTGGTTATGTGGTAGGCCGCGTCGCTTTAAGTCGGCGTGGACAAGGGCTTAATATGTTAAGAAATGTCATAGCGATAATGTTAGGTGGCGTTGTCATCATAAGTGGTTATTACGTTTTTGAGGCGTTTATTCTTGGGGTTGGCCTCGTGCCGGCACTTGCTAGCATTCCTGGAAACTTAACGCAAATTGCGTTTGCGATGTTTGGTTTATTGATTGTGCCATCGTTGCCACGGTTAGAAGAACTGCATGCTTAAATGGATTTTTAAAGGCGCTGCGAAAAAGCAACGCCTTTTTTGTGATATGAAATGCATTTGTATTTTGCGCATGAGTATGAAACAATATAGGTAAGCAAAGGGTAAGGGAATGATTTAACGTGGCATTGAAAGATGTTGAAAGGTTGGCAAAAGAACACACATTTGACGATCTAAAGTGGATTTCAGGCAACGATGTGGTGGTAAAACAGTGGGTACGTTTTTCGTGTGAATTAAAATGTTCCACCTATGGCACAAAACCCATCTGCCCACCACACGTCCCAAGCATTCCTGAATGTGAACGATTTTTTGAAGAATATGACCATATTATGATTATCCGTATTCATAAAAAAGCCCATCATCGGGATGATGATAAGACGGTGTTTAAAGCGTTAGATGAAAACATTATGGCATTAGAAAAACGACTATTTTTTGAAGGGTACTATAAAGTGATGGCGTTGCCCGCAACGATTTGTACGCGCTGTGAGGTGTGTGGCATAACCCCTGAATCATGCAATCATATGGCGCTTGCAAGGCCCACCCCCGAAGCGCTTGGGGTGGATGTGTTTGAAACCGTTCGACGTATTGGATACCCAATTGACGTATTGCGCGATTATAATCAAACCATGAATCGCTATGTCTTTATGTTGGTCGCATGACATAAAAGGCGTTTTCTAAGAAAATGCGTCAAAGAAATG
>PWME01000036.1 GCA_003559235.1 Mollicutes bacterium
AAATTTTTGTTTTCCCATTATTGGATTTCCTCCTTGAATTGGTCTATAATCATTGTTATTGTACCGTAAAAGCCTTGCGAATGCAAGCGTTAATCCTTTAGCCTCCGCGTTTTTTAATGATGCCTTCGGCGATAGATTTTGGTGCCGGTTCATAGTGTGAAAAACTCATGGTGTAATTGGCTCTACCTTGGGTATTGGAGCGCAAGCTTGTTGCGTATCCAAACATTTCCGAAAGCGGCACTTTCGCTTCGACTTGATGCGCGTTGCCGCGCTGTGACTGCGATTCAATCTTACCGCGTCGTGATGTGACATCACCAATCACATTACCTAAGTAATCATCGGGGGTTATAACATCGACATCCATAATTGGTTCAAGCAAGATTGCGCGGCATTGTTCAGCCGCCTTTTTAAATGCCATTGAAGCGGCAATTTTAAATGCCATTTCTGATGAGTCGACATCATGGTATGACCCATCGAACAACGTTGCTTTAATATCAATGGCTGGGTATCCAGCAATCAATCCATCGGCAAGGGCTTCTTCTAACCCTTTTGAGACGACAGGAATGTATTCGCGTGGTACCGTTCCACCGACAACCTTATCACTAAATTCAAATCCAGCCCCTGGGTTGGGTTCAAACTTAATCCATACGTGGCCGTATTGACCGCGTCCACCAGATTGGCGAACAAACTTGCCTTCAATATCTGCACCCATTGTAATGGTTTCACGGTAGCTAACTTGTGGTGCCCCAACGTTGGCAACGACTTTGAACTCGCGCTTCATCCGATCAACGATGATATCAAGGTGTAGTTCACCCATGCCCGCAATAATCGTTTGGCCCGTTTCTTGGTCGTTGTACGTTCTAAAGGTCGGATCTTCTTCCGCAAGCTTTTGTAAAGCGATGGCCATTTTATCTTGATCTGCTTTTGATTTCGGCTCAATCGCGACACTAATGACAGGCTCTGGGAAGTTCATGGTCTCTAGAATAATGTCGTATTTTTCTTGTGCAAGGGTGTCACCGGTCGCAGTGTTTTTGAATCCAACCGCGGCTGCGATATCACCCGCATAAACCATATCGGCCTCTTCACGGTGATTGGCATGCATTTTCAAAATCCGTCCAACCCGTTCTTTATGACCTTTGGTTGTGTTAACGACATATGATCCCTTTTTCAAGATTCCCGAGTATACTCGGAAGAATGTCAGTTTCCCAACAAACGGATCTGTCATAACCTTAAAGGCTAGTGCTGCAAACTTTGCGTCATCGCTAGAAGGCACTTTCACTTCAGTACCGTTTTTAATCGTCCCTTTAACTTCGAGCACGTCCGTGGGGGCTGGTAAGTAATCGATGACAGCATCAAGCATTAGCTTAACACCTTTGTTTTTAAAGGCACTTCCGCATAAAACCGGGAAAAACTTAACACTCAACGTTGCCATGCGCATGGTTTCCTTAATCATTTCAACAGGGATGGCTTCGTCTTCTAAATACAAAAGCATCATTTCATCATTGAAATCTGATAAGGCTTCAATTAACGCTGCACGACGTTCTTCAGCAATCGCTTGATATGACTCAGGAATGTCGATTTCTTGGGCGACTTCATCGGGTGCACCATCAAAGGTGTACGCCTTCATCTCTACGAGATCAATAATACCCGTAAATTCGTCTTCAGCGCCAATTGGCCATTGAATGGCCGCTGCATTTACGCCAAGACGTGATTTGATGGATCCGACGCTGTATTCAAAATCTGCGCCGAGTTTATCCATTTTATTGACGAGAACGATGCGTGGGACACGGTATTCGGTCGCCTGACGCCATACGGTCTCAGTTTGGGGTTCAACCCCAGCTTGTGCGTCTAAAACGGCTATGGCTCCATCTAAAACGCGTAATGAGCGACATACTTCAACGGTAAAGTCGACGTGTCCCGGTGTGTCAATGATGTTGACACGATGATTTTTCCAAAATGCGGTTGTCGCGGCTGATGTAATGGTAATACCGCGTTCTTGTTCTTGTTCCATCCAGTCCATCTGCGAAGCACCGTCGTGTGTTTCACCCATTTTATGGATTCTCCCGGTATGAAATAAGACGCGTTCTGTTGTGGTTGTTTTACCCGCATCGATGTGGGCCATAATGCCAATGTTACGTGTTTTTTCCAAACTGAATTCACGCGCCATAACAGTGCTCCTTTCTTACCAACGATAGTGTGCGAAAGCTTTGTTTGCGTCTGCCATTCTATGCAAGTCTTCACGTTTTTTAACGGAAGCTCCAATACCATTTGCGGCATCGACGATTTCCTTCGCTAAACGTTCCTCCATCGTCTTTTCATTTCTGAGTCGTGAATATTGTACAAGCCATCTTAAACCGAGTGTGTAACGACGTTCTTCACGAACTTCGACGGGAACTTGGTAGTTTTGCCCACCGATACGGCGTGAACGAACTTCAAATGTCGGCATGATGTTTTCCATTGCGTTGTCGAATATTTCTAGGGGTGGCTTGTTTGTAATTTCTTCAACGCGTTTGAATGACGTATAAAGAATCCGTTGTGCGGTTCCTCTTTTTCCGTCTTTCATGATGTTATTAATGAGTTTTGTAATAAGCTTTGAGTTGTAAATTGGATCGGGTAGTACGTCTCTTTTTGGTATGTGACCTTTACGAGGCATCGTTGACTCCTCCTTTCATTCTTCGATAAGTCAATCCTATGTAATAGCGTCTTCGTCTTTTTTGGTTCCGTACTTAGAGCGTCCTTGTCTGCGGCCTT
>PWME01000199.1 GCA_003559235.1 Mollicutes bacterium
CGTTGCCGTCGAGGTGTCGCGTCTCACGAAGCGGCTGCTCGGGCAGCAGCGCCGTCAGCACCACCGCGGCCAGCGCCAGGGGAACGGCGACCAGGAAGGTGGTGGACAACGCGCCGGAGAAGGCGTCCACCACCGCGTCGCGCACGACCGGATCGAGCGCCAGGATCGTCTCCGGGCTGCCCTGCACCGCGGAGGGATCGAGGTCCACGCCCTCCGGCAGCCGTGCCAGCAGGCCCGCCAACCGGGAGGAGAGCCCAGCCGCCATGACCGCCCCGAGCAACGCGCTGCCGACGGAGCCGCCCAGGGTGCGACTGAAGCCGACCGTGGCGGTCGCTGCTCCGAGGTCCGCGGCAGGCACGTCGTTCTGGGCGATCAGGACGAGGTTCTGCATCACCATGCCGAGGCCGATGCCCAGCAGCGCGGTGAACGCGCCCGCTTCGAGCCGCGAGGTGGTGGTGTCCATGGTTGCGAGCAGGCCCAGCGCCGCGGCGACGAGCACCGTCCCCGTCACGGGGTGGGCCTTGTAGCGACCGGTGCGGGTGATGATCCGGCCGGACACCGTGGAGCTGACGATCACGCCGCCCATCAGCGGGGTCAGGAGCAGGCCTGCCTCCGTGGCGCTGGCGCCGGTCACCAGCTGGAAGAACACCGGCAGGAACACGATGGAGCCGAACATCGCCGCCCCGACCAGCAGACCGGCCGCGGTGACCAGGGTGAAGGTGCGCGAGGCGAACAGCCGCAGCGGGATGATGGGTTGGGCGGCCGTGCGCTGCCGCAGCACGAACAGCAGGCTGAGCAGGCTTCCGCCCACGGCCAGGGACAGGATCTCCGGCGAGCGCCACGGGTAGGTGCTGCCGCCCCAGGCGGTCACCAGGAGCAGCGCGGTCACCCCGGTGACCATCAGCGCCGCACCGAGCAGGTCGAGGCGCTGCTCCACGCGTCGGTGCGGCAGCCGCAGCACCCGGGAGGTCACCACCAGCGCCGCGATCCCGATGGGCACGTTGATCCAGAACACCCACCGCCAGTGGAGATGGTCGACGAAGAAGCCGCCGGCCAGCGGCCCGGTGACCGATGCGAACCCGAACACCGCGCCGAGGTAGCCCTGGTAGCGGCCCCGCTCCCGCGGTGAGAGGAGATCGCCGATGATGGTCATCGTCAGCGCCATGACACCGCCGCCGCCGGCCCCCTGCACCGCGCGCGCGGCGATCAACGCCGGCATGTTGGGGGCCAGCCCGGACAGCACGGAACCGAGCAGGAAGACCACGATCGCCGCCTGGAACACCCGCTGCCGCCCGTGGAGGTCGGAGAGGCGTCCGAACAGGGGTGTGGCCGCCGTGGCGGCCAGTAGGTACGCCGTCACGATCCACGCGATCAGATCGATACCGCCGAGCTCACCCGCGATCGTCGGCAGGGCCGTGGTCACGCTGGTCTGGCTGACCGCCACCAGGAACATCCCCGTCAGCAGGCCCCCGAGGACGGCCAGGATCTCCCGATGTGTCAGGTCCGGGCTCTGCGGCGTCCCGCCACCGCCCAGGGGTGGCGGCTGGCTCGCGGGGTGGTCGTCCGGGTCGTGGCCGCGCCGCCTCACGTGCCCTCCTCCGCCTCGAGCGCGTCAACGACCCGGTCGAGCTTGACGGCGAGGTCGAGGATCTCCGTGTCCTCCCAGTCGTGCAGCAGCTCCGCGAGCCGAGCGCGCCGTGCCTGGCGCACCCTGGCCAGGGCTGCGCGTCCCGCGGGCGTGGGGAAGTGGCGGCGGGCACGGGCGTCGTCGGGGTCGGCAGCCACCTCGACGTAGCCGTCGGCCACCAGGCGCTTGACGTGGCGGCTGACCGTGGAGGCCTCCAGGCCCATGCCGGCCGCGATCTCCGACAACCGTGCGCCCTCCAGGTGGGCGATCCGCACGAGGGTGGAGTACGCGGCGCGCTCGAGGTCCACCCCCGCATCCGCGCGGGTCTTCTCGCCCGCGGTGGGAAGGAAGGCGCGACGCACGAGGCGCGTCAGCGCGCGCTCGAGATCCGCGTGGGGGCTGTGCTCTCCGACCATGGGGAGGACGGTACGGAAGTTGCATGCGGTCTGCAACTATATGGCGGTCCGCGTCACAGGGGACCGTGCGCGTTCATGGGTGCGGTCCCGGGGGAGCGGGCCGGACGTCGCTGCGACCCGGCAGGGCCGGGCCGCAGCGCTGTGGGGCGCGGGGCGCCCCGGGGACGTGCGCTCAGGCGGACTCGTACTTGAAGGACACCTTCACCTTCGCGCGGTACGCCGCCACCTGGCCGTCCTCGATCGTCATGTCGAGCTGGCTGACCTCGGCGACGCGCAGATCGCGCAGCGACTGGTCGGCGCGCTCCACCGCGGCCGCGGCCGCACGCTCCCAGGACTCCGTGCTCGTCCCGACCAGCTCGATGACCTTGTAGACGTTCTCTGCCACGGTGCTGCCTCCCTGTTGGGTCCTGCTGTCAGTTGTCTGCGCTGAGCATGGGAGCACGGCGCGGCGAGGTCAAGGGCCGCTCGTAGGGGGTCGCGGCCCGGCGAGCTGCCAGCCACGTCGCACCGGGGGGTGGTCGGGGGCGGTCCACACCACGGCGAGGTGGTCGCCCGTGAGCTCGTACACCGCGTGCTGCTCGAACCGCCACGCGAGATCGAGCACCTGTGCGGGGTCGCCGTCCAGCACCGCGAACCCCGGCTCCTGCCACGTGCCATCGGGTGACCGTCCCCGGGCGGCACCGGCCGGGAGACCGCGGGTC
>PWME01000114.1 GCA_003559235.1 Mollicutes bacterium
CACCATGGCTTATATGGCACCAGAGCAGATTCAAGGACGGGAAGTCGACCACCGGGCTGACATCTTTGCCTTTGGTGTGATGCTTTTCGAGATGCTGGCCGGCGTGCGGCCGTTCCGGGGTGAGCACGAGGCGGCGCTCACCTATTCGATTGTGAATGAGGAGCCTACCTCTATCCGAAACTATCTTCCGGAAGCCCCGGAGGAACTGGAGCGCTTTTTTGAGAAAGCCCTGGCCAAAGAGCCGGACCACCGCATTAGCCACGCGGGTGACGTAACAGCACTACTGGAAGAGACTGTCGATATTATAACAAGGCAGTCTCAGCCGGCAGCTGCCGCAGCGGCCAAGGGGTACGAGAGCGCGCGTCGCAGTAGTGGTTTCAGCGTACTAGAGTCCATTCAACGCTGGAAAATGATCGCGACCGTAACTGTAAGCCTCGTGCTCATCACCGTCGCTGGCGCCTACTTTGGACTTTACAGCCCGGTGTGGGATGACGAGCAGGTCGATCCGTCCATCGCTGTGCTTCCCTTCGATAATCTAAGCCCCAATCCGGAGGATGCTTACTTCGCTGGGGGAATGCATGGAGAATTGATCTCACACCTCTCCCAGATTCCCGACCTTAGGGTTATTTCCCGGACCACCATGCTGGTCTACGAAGATGATCGGCTTCCGATTCAGGAGATTGCCAGCGAGCTCAATGTGGGCACAGTAATGGAGGCCGAGGTCGAGCGAGTTGGGTACCGGGTACGGATAGGGGTGCGGCTGATCGACGGACTGTCCGATAGGCTCCTATGGTCGGAGAACTACGACGGAAGAGTTGAGGATATCCACGCAATACGAGCTGAGGTCATCGCTAAAGTGGCCGAGGCGCTCCGTACCACCTTGAGTCCCGGGCACGCAAAAGCGCTGGCTGAGCGTTCTACAGACAATGTAGAGGCCTATGAAGCCTATCTCGAGGGGCTTGATGCCTTGGGTAGAGACGTGCGTACGCGGTTACTTGACGAAATGCTGGCAGGCTTTCAGCGCGCCGTGGAACTCGACCCGGACTTCGCAGAAGCGTGGGCCAGGCTCGCTCTGACCCATTTACGATTCTACTGGTTTGGCGAGGATCCTACGGACGCACGCCTCGCTCAGGGACGAGAGGCGGCGCAGAAGGCGCACGATCTTGCTCCGGATCTTCCCATCGTTCGTCTGGCCTTAGCGGATGCTTACTACCGAGCACGCGAGTACGACCGAGCTCTGGAGCTCACCGTCGGCATTCTGGCTGATGCACCTGGTATGGCGGAGGCCAGCGGACTTGCCGGGTGGATCTACCGGCGTCAGGGCCGGTGGGAGGAATCAACCCGACTCCTGGAACGGACTGTGGAGCTCGACCCCGAAAACCCGCAGGCACGGTGGAACCTGTTATTAAACTATTGGGCGCTCGGTCAATTCCGGACTGCTACGGAACATGCCGATGAGGCACTAGCTCTTGCGATCGAGACAGATCCTTCTGTGTATGGTGGTGTGGGGGATATTTTTCTCTCCTTGAAAAGAGACGTGGGCGCTGCGCGTGAGGTGGCGAATCGGCTCCCGGATCGATTTGGCATCGACCGCGCAATGCTTCTGGCGTGGTACGCCGCCGCCGAAGGTGACTATGAGTCAGCGCTACAGCGGATTGAGCACGTACCCGATGACCACGTCATGCCCCACATAACTCCGATTCCTGCGGCTCTCATCAAAGGTATGATTCTAGATGGCCTCGACCAATCCGAAAAGGCCCGACTGCAATACCAGTCGGCCGCACGCATTCTGGAGGAGATCATCGAAGCTCCCGGTTTCGACCCGATTACGCAAAACCCCTACCTGTCATTTCTTGCATATGCCTACGCAGGGCTCGGACAGAAAGAGGCCGCGCTTCGGTTGGCAGAGCGGTCCCTGTATAAGCTCCCTGTCTCGGAGGATGCGTTGCAGGGCCCGCAGCGACTTCTATGGAAGGCCCGTGTTCATGCCGCTCTCGGAAATAAGGCCCAGGCCGTCGAGGTGTTAGAAGACCTTGTATCTATACCCTCAATCTGGTCCTCGGCGCTTCGCTTTGACCCCCTTCTTCGACCGCTCCACGGTCACGAGGACTTCGAACGCTTGATCGGCCGGACTGACGATTCTTAACCTTTATTTTGAGACTATGATCGGACAAAACATATCGCACTACAAAATCCTCGAAAAACTTGGCGAAGGAGGAATGGGTGTGGTCTACAAAGCCCGGGATACCAAACTCGACCGCGGTGTAGCCCTGAAGTTCTTGCCCCAACATCTAACGTCATCAAAAGAGGATAGACAGCGCTTTGAGCAGGAGGCCCGGGCCGCAGCACGGCTCAATCATCCCAATATCTGCATGATCCACCACTTCGGCGAGCATGAAGGGCGCCCTTTTCTGGTGATGGAATATATTGAAGGCACAACGCTCCGGGAACGCTTGCAAGAACGCACTCTACCTGTCGAAGAGGCGCTTGAGTATGCTACACAGATTTTAGAGGCATTAATTAAAGCCCACGATGCGGGTATTATTCACCGCGACATCAAGCCCGGTAACATCATGGTAAATGCCGATGGCCACATTAAAGTAATGGACTTTGGCCTTGCAAAGCTGAAAGGAAGCGCCGAAGATATTACAAAAACCGGCAGCACCGTAGGCACCATGGCATACATGTCGCCGGAGCAGATTCAGGGCAAGAAAGTCGACCACCGGGCTGATATCTTTGCC
>PWME01000212.1 GCA_003559235.1 Mollicutes bacterium
TGAATAGTTTGTCTTGCCACCATCTTTAGTCTTATAAGTCCTTATTTGCTTCTTATCAAGTGGGATATTTAGGTGTTCATCTACTTTTAGGTCATTTATCAAATCCCTAATTTGTTTTCGTTCTTCAGACAGAGTACCAACTTTTCTCTTTACTTCTAGTACTTCTATAAGTTCCTCTAAATTTCCTATAGTATATTCTAGTGACATATTTCCTCCTTATTAATTAATGTTTATTACAAATAGCTAATTTTTATTAAAAAGGCAAGTATAACTTAGTAGCTCTTAGACATTTTACTAACTTTTTGTACCAACTGAGTACCACAACCCACAATAGAAGCAATCTCTCTTATAGAGTATCCCTTTGATAAGTATTTACTTATTCTCACTGACTTTTCTTTTTTAAGGAATGCTTCTGGGCGTTCGGTACTACCTTTTTTTCTACCAAGAAGCTGACCATTCATTTTCTTGACACTGAGGGAGTGTCTAATTCTATCAATAGTTAAACTTCTTTCCATTTCAGCAACGGAGCCCATTATTTGTAGTATTAATTTAGTAGTTGGGTTCATTTCCCTTCGAGATCTGTCATATGTTGTCAGACCTTGAGATATGATTGTAATAGGTACTTGATGGTTATGGAAGTATTCTATTGTGTTAAGTATATCTCTAAGGTTTCTACCTAACCTGTCAATAGAATGTGTATGTAGTTCGGTTATCTCATCATTTTTAAGAAGTTCTTTAATCTTACCTGCTTTTGGTCTTTCCCAAAACGGAACAGACCCACTGATACCCATATCTCTTATGATGAGGTCATAATTCTTCTCATTCTCTAATTGACGGTCTATTGATTGATTGTTTGTAGAAACCCTAGTGTAGAGTACTTTCATAAGTAGTGAAATTAGATATGTGGTGAATAAATCATAAAACCGAACTAATTATTCTCTATTTGGTATCTCTTCACAGAATAATGTGTGATGATTTATCTATTAGTTTATTTCACTACAGAGTACGTTGATTTACTATTATTTCCAAGGTTTTTCTATACCATACTCTTTACTACATCAAGCACTGTCTTTCTTTTATTCTCATCTAACTGTACAAACAGTTTCATTAATTCTTCTATATCATTTTTATTTTCATCTGTCTGTAGTTGATATAACTTCTCTGCTTTTGTTAAGTCGTGTGGTGATACCGATATATACTTTTGGAACTGAGACATTGTTCTATGACCAGATAGAGCCATTATAGACTGGTAGTCCATTGTTCCCATATCTATCATATTCTTAATAAATGTTCTTCTTCCAGCGTGAGATGATATAAGCTCCCAAAGGAAACGGTCTTCATTATTAATTACCTTAGACCCTACCATCTTAGGATAGGATACTAACCGTTTAAACTCTAAGTCTTTTAATACTAATTTAAGTGATTTATTATACTTTTGATTAGATAGTTTAGGGAATAAGTGTTGTGTTAGTGATTTACCTGCTGAGTACTTAATAAATATGCTATTACTTATATCATTACTAGGAACACTTACTCTTTTGTTAGTTTTTTGCTGTACCCAACTGAATGCTCTCTTCTTCTTATCAAAGTTAAAATGATTAACCTTAAAGTGTGGTATGTCTGAGTACCTACAACCTATGGAGCAGAGAAAAAGGAATATGTCTTTAACAAGCTCCCAATTGGTATAATACCGAATACCTCCAAACTTCTTACTTTTGGTACCCTCAAGCTTATCTTCTATAATGTATATGTGAGGGTTCTTATACTCTTTACCTTCTTTATAATCATACTTTGTTGATTTATATAACTTTAACACTTCTTCTTTATACAAATATATTTTCTCATCTCTATCTATATCTTTATTATATCTAAACTTTGGTCTTTTAGATATATAATTCTGCTTATCACAATAGTACAAGAAGTGCGATAGGTTAGACAATAGCTTATTAACATAACTATTTGATAGCTTTCTTTCAGTCCATAGATAGTCCTGAAACTGTGACTGAAAAGTATTAGAGTGAGTAGAAAGATACTCAAATGTCAATTTTATATTCTGCCACTTTTCATACTCTTCTATTCTATTTCGTAATGTTTTAAGTGTCTTTAAGTACCCTCTTGTTCTATGCTTTCTTATTTCTACAAACTCATCATACGCTGACCAAAAAGACAATAACCTAGGAGAACTGAGTTCTCTACTCTCTAAATGCTCATTGTACCGCTTTTTAACTATTTTAGGGCTTGGTACAATCTTTTCTTCTATAAGTATAGACTTAATATACTCAAGGTCTGTGTATATACTATTTAGAGTTCTGTTCTTATTAGAATATGACGGACACCTAGATGAAAGACTACCTTTATTAAAGTACTTATCTTCTGTATAGACACCTGTACCGATAGTACATTCCTCTACCTTTCCCTTGCTATTCTTCCCTTTTATTCTAGCATATATTTGTTTTTCCCCCTTACTGTTGGGTTCTTTATTATTGAGTCTGTATGATACTTTCATATTCCTTTTTTATACGAAAATAACATATTTAGACAAAAGAGGGAAGTAATAGGGGAAGTAAAACAAAAAAAAGGTTGTCAAATCGTTGGAAGACAACAACTTAACAACCTTAAAAGTCGGGATGACAGGATTTGAACCTGCGACCTCCTCGTCCCGAACGAGGCGCGCTACCGGGCTGCGCTACATCCCGTAATTGCCGGCGGACCCCAATAGTACGGAACACCGGCAAAAA
>PWME01000143.1 GCA_003559235.1 Mollicutes bacterium
GTATCGTTGAGTCCCTGTGTGTCGACTACGATGTCATCGAAATGGCTATCGTTTGCTATCTTAAGATGATATTCTGTTGCTTCCGGTGAAGCAGTGAGCCAGATAAGCCATATTTCCTCTTCTTCATCCTCCACCTCGATCACAGCCTCATTTTCTGGAGCGACCAGAATAACAGGGTCTGGCAATAGCGGTTGAGCAGTTGAGAAACTATATACTTCCGACCAGGAGCTTGTCCCTGCATCATTTTCTGCATACACGCGCCAAAAAAACGTCGTGGCAGAAGGTAAATGTTCTGCTTCAAAATAACTTTCCTGAATGCCTTGTTGATCCAACAATCTCGTTACAAACCCATAGGTGTTGGATACCTGGATGCGATAGGAGTCCGCTTCACTCAGTTCTTCCCAGCTGAAATGCACGGGAGTTGTCAGATCTTCTTCGTCGTCAGCAGGACTAAACAGCTCCGGTGCATCCATTTGCGGGTCACTTGTATATTTAATGATGACACCAGCATGGCCGCAGGCAAAGCCATGATGGGGGTCAGGAAAATCCAGAGACCATAGCCAATTAAAGATGCCGCTATCTTGTCCACTCCAAGAATCACCGCCATCGTTCGTAAAGATAATATCTCCGTTGTCTCCTGCTGCCCAGCCATTCTGCAATCCGGTAAAAGACAGGGCATACATGCCTGCGCTGGTCCCCGTGCTAAGCTCTGTCCAGTTTTCTCCTCCATCGGTTGTTTTGACAATGGTACCCATGGTGCCGGATACCCACCCCGAATTTTCATCAAAAAAATGCACAGCAGTCAGAATCCTGCTCGTGTCACTGTCTTGCTCCTCCCAGGTCTCACCCCCATCAGACGTATGCATGATGGTGCCGCTATCCCCAACGGTCCAGCCACGTTGATTGTCTGTGAATGCCACTGCCCGAAGATTATTGATTGAGCCGCTGTTCTGGAAATTCCAGCTCTGACCCCCATCTGCAGTATGCAGAATATGCTCAGATGAACCCACAACCCAGCCGTGACTTTCATCAATAAAAAAAACAGCCCGCAGATGACCGCTATATGGCCCTTCCTGAAGGCTCCAGCTGCTTCCCCCATTTTGGGTATGCAAAATCAAGCCCCCTTGCCCGACAACCCAGCCTCGCTGATCGTCAATGAAATGCACCCCCTCCAGGGGAGTATTATACCCACTGGACTGAGGGCTCCAGGTCTGCCCGGCATTGGTTGTTTTTAATATCGTTCCCATATCACCAACAATCCAACCTGTATTTTCATCTGCAAAATGCAGGGAGCGAAGCAAGTCCAATGTTCCACTACTCTGATCCTGCCATGTTCCTGTACCTGCAACAGCAAGCGATAGCGTCATCAGTACGAATAAAAAAGCAGTAAAGCGTTTCATGACAAATAGTTTTAAGGTACAATAAAGATCATAATTACATAATAAAATCTGCACAACATGAGCTCTAATTTGCATATGACAAACATAAAAGATGTTATTCCGCAAAACAATACCTAATATTGCGTATTTTTTTTATCAAAAATTTGTTATTATTTTGAAAATGGAAAAGTGATTGTCATAACACCATTATAATAAATCACTTACTAACCTGCATAATGTATGCAGGATACATTGACCATGCCAATAGACACGTTATGAACATAACATCCAATCAGCCTGGGAAATTCAGGTTCACACTGCCTGGTTTGCTAATCTTCTTCATGATGTTTGTGGTTGCATCCTGTTCACAAAAGCCGCAGGATCACGACAAACACAGCAACCAGGTTGCCCAGGAATCTTCGTTCCTGAGCACCATTGAAGAAAAAAACCGGGAATATATCAACAAAGCTCAGCGTCTAATGTACGCCAATCCGGATACCGCACGATTTATATCCCAAAATCGGCTTAAAGAATTGGAAACATTTCCTTCACAGGAAGAAAAGATCCCCTTCTATAATGTGATTGGCATATCACATATTTACCAGGCTCAGTATGATGAAGCCCTGAAAAGTTTCCATCGTTCACTCGAGCTGGCTTTCGGGGAAGAGAAAGCGGTGCACCAGGCGCATGCATTCAATAATATTGGCGTAGTATACCTGCTGACAAAAAAATACAAAGAAGCCCTTGACTACCTGCTCAGGGCCCATGATATATTTGAAGCATTGGATGATCCGGTCAATCAACATGGGGCGCTCAATAATATTGGACGCATCTATTATGAAATTGACGACCTGAGCAAAGCCATCATGTATTACAACAAGGTGGATTCAGTGTATTCCTCAAAAGATTACGCCATTGGGGTTTCCTTGGTATCCAATCACAAGGCACAATATTTTCATGCCACGAACCAAATAGATTCCGCACGTTATTATTTTGATCAAGCCATTGCACTTGCACAGCAAACTGGCAATAACCGTGGGTTAAGCGTATTCTACCTAGAAAAAGGAGACTTCCTTCAATCCAAAGGCAGACTGAATGATGCGATTAACTATTATCAAAGAAGCGATTCTTTGGCAACCGCACATGGGTTTTTAACTCAATCGGCTTATTCAAGGCTTGGACTGGCCAACACTTCAATGAAAAAACACAACTTCGAAAACGCACTGACCTGCCTTGAGTCAGCCAGTGTTATCTCTGAAGAACTGAACAACTATGAAATTAAACACAAAATCAGCTTGAGTTATGCAGATATCCATGAAAGTATGGGCGATATTCATCTTGCCTTCCATTATATGCA
>PWME01000230.1 GCA_003559235.1 Mollicutes bacterium
AGGAGCTCCAGCCTTCGATAAACTTCTTGGAGCCTATAAGAATATTGATGGGAGAGTGCTGCTTGTTAATCTGTTGAAATAGCGATCCCTGAAAAACATCTCCCTCTTCCACAATCAGATCCGGCAGGTTCTCTTCTACGAATGACAGAAACACGCTGTCCTCGCCGATGTTGATGACTCCAAAATAACTTACGCTGTTTCCTGCGCGCAACCCGATTTCTCCATCGGCTGATTTGATGTTACTCAATTTCAATGGTGCCGAAGCAGTAACATGAAAAATACTCTCAAGTAAATCAGAATAGAGATCTTCAGTATTATTTCTGAATCGTTCTTTCAGTACATCAAAGCTGTTTTCGAAGATATCGGAATCGTCCGACCCGGTGATTCCTGACTCACCGCTCAATAACTTTTTAATGGTATCCGTAGACCAATCGTTTTCATTTTGAAGTACCCGGTTTAGAAACAGTACTAATTTCTGGACATCGGATACCGTACGTTTTTCATCTTTTGCCAGACTCGATTTGGTTTTACCGGCCTGCACGCTATGCCCAATAAATGTGAGCAACGGATCGTGAAGGTTCCAGGTCTTGTAAAAGGTATCGGCATTTTGGCCGTACACATATTTTTGCTCGTAAAAACTGAGCAGGTTCGCCAGCAGGTACACATGACGCTGATCAGAATCGTCAAAATTCTGCTTTTTCCGGAGGTTCAGAATGCGATAGTTTTTTCCATACCCATCATCATAAAACCGGGGGTAGGAGTAATCGAACACAATCGCTTTTCCGTATTCATCCTGAACAGATGCCGCCGCTTTATTGAGAGATTGACCAAACGTAGCACTGTATTCAAATGTAAACCCTTTCTCAGAAATCGCTTTGCGCCGGGCCATCCACTTGGAGTCTTCGGTGCCTGACCCTTTATGTCCTTCATCTACAAATATGAGATTATTTCCCTCAAATGCCGAAACTTCCACACTGTCGCCATCGCCTTTTTTTTCATCGATAAGCTTGGTGATCTCAATTAGTTTTACGGTTTCCGGCTCGATACCGGTTGCTCCATCTGCATCCAGGTAATAACGGTTGGGAATACCGCTTGCATTCAGCTCTTTTTGATGTTGATGCGTGAGTCCCGAATTAGGTGTGATTAGCAGGATATTATCCGGGACTTCATCCAGCCGGGGCATGTAGTGTTGAAACTGATAGTAATTCAGATGGAGGATGAGTGTTTTCCCACTCCCGGTGGCCATCCAGTAGGCCAGTTTGTTCAGGTCCGACTCATTAAACTCCTCATAGGTTACCTTTGAACTGTGATTCTTTTTCTGGTCTGTAACAAACGCATTCAAATCGTCCAGTAGTGACTGTTTGTCCTCTGTAACATTGTCGAGGTAATACTCGGTATAAAATCCGGCCAGGAACTGAAAGTACTTGAAGACGATCTGGTCTTTCTGCATCCGGTGTTTATTGATCTTCTCCAAATGCGACCGAATATTGCGGTCATACTCCAGCAGTTTTTCTTCAGATACGGACACACGTGATATCGTCCGAAGCACATTACAGACCTTGCTGATGCCACTGGCATCGTATGCTGCGCCGGTCGCATCTTCGTTGAACCGTTTGTAGTATCGGCGAACACTGGCCTTGTCGTGGATATCCGATACGCCAAACGTTTTTCGCAGATAACCGGTCAATGCAAGTCGTTTTTCAAACTTCATGCTACATCCTCAAACATTTTATCCCGGAATGTAATCTCTATCGGTTCGGCATCCTTCACCTTACTTACCCCGTTGATGTACATCCGGTCGAACGTTTGATCTTTGATGATTTCCTTCTGAATCCATCCGGCCTCTTCATCCAGATCCAGGTCTTTGGTGTTTCTCCAGATGATGCATACATCTTCCACGGCATCTTCATCCCTGATCTGGCCGATGCTGATGACATACTTTCTATTTTGATGCTCCATCTTTCGAAGCTTTTGAACCCATAAGCCGATCAGGTAGTGAAAGGTTTCTACCAAATCCACGGATTCTTCTGCCGGAGGCTCATGTCCTCGCTGAATATTCAGCTTGTAATCGAACGGTGTTTTAAAAGCTCTATCTTTGAGCAGGGATGCACTGACTCCCTGGGTTTCGAAATCGAGCATGTAGGAGAGCATATAATCCTCAAACTCCATCGCCTGTTGGGTATCGCCGGGATTTTTAAAATCGATGTTATTCAGGGCATCTTCATACGACTCAATGAAATGATATTTGAAGGCGTGAGATTGTCCGTCCTGGTCTTGAGGAATACCGTCATTCCAATTGTTGGTGAAAACTACTTTTTTGATTCGGGGTTTCAGAACGGTATCAAAATATTGCCCCATCTCTACTAAAATATATTTTCGATTACCACCATCTTCTTTATTCAGTTTTAATATCGAATGGCCAGTTGTACCTGAACCCGCAAAAAAATCTAATATGAAAGGCTCGCTTACATCATGACTTGATGCTTCAACACAGTCTTTTACATTATGAACTGATTTTGGGAAAGTAAATGTATTATCAGGAATTAAATTGTTTAATATTTTCGAACCGAAAATGTTAGCATTATATTTCTTATTCGCCCAAACAGTTTTATAGTTAAGAGGAGTTACCCCATTTTTTTAGGTGAATCCAAAGCCCAATTGCATGGGATCCTGATCGGCGTAGAGTGAGGCAGGTAATTTGCCCGGAGAACGCTTAAAAATGGCGCTCAGGCCA
>PWME01000207.1 GCA_003559235.1 Mollicutes bacterium
ACGATGGGTATCGTATTAAACATAAAGACCCGATTATGCGACTGATTCCCTATATTATGCAGCCGCGTTATGATGCGCAAGTCTTTTTTGAAGATACGGTGGATTTAACGAATACAGAATCGGTTATTCGCGCCATGCGTAAAGAAGGCACGCGGGTCATTTTTTTGCATATTGTCCTAGCGGCCATCCTTAGAACGATGGTGGATTACCCGAAGATGCACCGGTTTGTGAAAGGCCGCAAAGTATATGCGCGAAAGTTTTTTGATTTTAGTTTTGCGATTAAACGTTCGATGGATCAAGACGGGGAAGAAACGATTGTCAAGGTGCGTTTGGAAAAAACGGATACACTTGATGATGTGGTTAAAAAGGTGAATGAAGCGATTGAGGAAAATCGCGAAGTATCGAGCCAAAACAAAACCGATAAAGCGGCGAAATTTTTAAATATGTTGCCGGGTGGGTTGATTCGCTTGGCCTTGTTTTTTGTCAATATCCTTGATAACTACCGCCTTATGCCGAAGTTTTTGGTGAATGCATCGCCGTTTCATACCAGTGCGTTTGTGACGGATTTGGGATCGTTAGGCATTAATCCTGTCTTTCACCATTTATACGACTTTGGCACCACCAGCATTTTCGCTGCCTTTGGCACGAAAAAGCGTGGTGTCAATGTGGATCATAAAAATACGATCCAAAGTCGCCGGGAACTCGATTTACGGGTGGTAATTGATGAACGCATTAATGATGGGTATTATATGGCGTTATGTGTGAAGCGATTGAAACGGTATTTAGAAAATCCTGAACGATTGCATGAAGCGCCAAAAAGCATTCCAAAAGACGATGAAATTCGTTAATTATTAATTAAGGGTTTACTTTTTTAAAGAAGCGTGATAAACTCATGATGTTTTGCACATGTGTTTTAAAGAAAGGCCGGTGATGACAATGCGTAAAAAAATGATTACATTCATTCAAGACTCTGTTAGCCCTAACGGGCGATTTTTCAAGCATTTCATCACACGTGGACAGTAGTGGACCTTTGCTTTTTTTGTTGGTTCAAGCCCTTTTCATCGTGAGGTGGAAAGGGCTTTTTCTATGCGAAAAACTGACCAATTTGAGGTGACATCATGAAACGACTTAAACAATTAAAACAATGGACCAAAGGGTATGGCTTCATCTTTTTGGGTGCAGTTGTTGTGTTATTTTCTTTGCAATATTTCCGGACGTTAACGCCGCTATTCATCCAACATATCATCGATTATATTTTTGGGGATGAAGCGAGTGCTTTGCCACCATTTATTCGGCGTATTGTGGCAGCGGATACCGCACCGCGTGCGCTTTTGCTTGTGGCGCTTTTTAGTGTGTTTTTTACACTGTTTCGGGTTGTCTTATTCTTTTTACACCGTGTCTTAACCTCAAACTTCGCAGAAACGGTTGCTCGCAATCTTCGCAATAAACTGTATAATAAACTGCAAAATTTATCGTTTACCTATCATTCACACGCCGAAACGGGGGACTTAATTCAAAGAACGACAACCGATGTAGAAACCTACCGGGTATTTATAGGCGATCAAGTGATTGAAGTATTGCGCTTAATCTTTTTGATTTCGTTTGCGGTATGGCAAATGAGCATGATGATGCCATTATTAACACTCATATCAATTGCGGTTGCCCCGATTATTTTTATCAGTGCGTTTGTATACTTTTTGTATGTAAAACGGGTTTTTAAACGGGTTGAAGAGGCCGAAGGGTCGATGACAACTGCATTGCAAGAAAACGTAACGGGCATCCGGGTTGTTAAAGCGTTTGCGAATGAGACGTTTGAAATGAAAAAGTTTGATGAACGCTCAACGACCTACCGTGATGAAGAATTCAACTTAATTAAGTTAATGGCACTCTTTTGGAGTGCGACTGATGCGTTAATTTTTGTGCAGTACTGTTTAACCGCTTCGTTTGGGATTTATTTCACCATTCAAGGCATGATGGGGCCAGGACAGTTTATCGCATTTTTGGCGTATGTCGGGATGATTGTATGGCCGATTCGTCAACTAGGACGCATTATTGGCGATTTTGGCAAAACAACCGTTGCGCTTGATCGGATTGATGAAATTATGCATCAAGTGGATGAGCATGAACAAGACACTCATTATGCCCCAACGATTAAAGGGCGTATTGACTTTGAGAATGTTACGTTTCAGTTTGACGATGATGAACAACCGATGTTAAAAGACGTCAGTTTCTCTGCACAACCTGGTGAAACGGTTGCGATTGTTGGGAAGACAGGCAGTGGAAAAAGCACGCTTATAAACTTAATGGTTCGCCTGTTAGAAAACCAACGCGGTCGTATTTTATACGACGGGATTGATATTTTGACGATAAACAAAAAAGCCTTGCGCAAGCAAGTGGGCATTATTTTACAAGAACCGTTTTTGTATTCAAAAACGGTTTATGACAACATCGGCATTATGGATAACGAGGCCCCGCAAGACAGTGTCTTTAAAGCGGCATCGATTGCGCGCATTCATGAAGACATTCAAAACTTTGAAGCAGGCTACGATACCATTGTCGGTGAACGTGGTGTAACCCTTTCTGGTGGTCAAAAGCAACGCGTTGCGATTGCGAGAATGCTTTTGGATGATAAACCTGTCCTTATTTTTGATGATTCTTTAAGCGCGGTCGATACCGAAACCGATATTCAAATTAGGCGCGCGTTATCAAGTTATTGGAAAAATACGACCGTGTTTATTATTACGCACCGTATTATTACCGCCAAAGCGGCGGATAAAATTATTGTATTAGATGAAGGCAAGATTGTGGAACGTGGTGACCATGAAACGCTTGTAAAACAAGGCAAGCTTTACGCAGAACTTTGGGATATACAAAGCCAAGTTGCGCAGTCTTTTGAAGAAAGCGAGGTGTCAGACGATGCAGACACCCTTTGATGAAACAACCTTTACGGATGTTAAGTTTGATGCATCCGTTTGGAAAAAATTATTTATAATGATGCGACCATTAAAAAGAACCATCGCGATCGCACTGTTATGTGGTGTGATGCTTGCGGTGGTTGATGTTGCGTATCCCTTATTAAACCGCTATGCGATTGATACAATCATTGCGAGTGGGGATTTATCGTTATTACCACGCTTTATTGCGATGTATGCCCTTTATGTGGTGGTGCTTGTCGGTGCGGTTTATACATTCATTTTAGCGGCTGGGAAAATTCAAAATCAGCTCGCTTATATTATTCGTAAACGCGCCTTTGAAAAACTCCAAAACTTGCCGTTTGCCTATTATGATCGCACCCCTGCGGGGTGGATCATGGCGCGTTTAACGAGTGACTCACGGCAGCTTTCAGATATCTTATCATGGGGTCTTATCGATATGACATGGGGCTTACTGATGATGATAGGGATTACGGTTGTCATGTTTGTGATTAACGTTAAACTCGCGCTTATTACGCTAAGTATATTGCCGCTTTTATTGATTGCGAGTATCTATTTTAGAAAACGGATTTTAAAAGCGTACCGTCATATTCGCAAACAAAATTCTAAAATCACTGGGGCTTTTAATGAGGGCATCGGCGGTGCGAAAACAACCAAGACACTCGTTTTAGAAGAAAGCAATTTCAAAGAGTTTGACCGTTTAACCACATCGATGCGCAGGCACTCGATTCGTGCAGCGATGTTTGCCGGGTTATACTTTCCAACCATTTTGTTTATCGCATCGATTGCGACTGCGCTGGTTTTTTATTACGGCGGAATTGATGTTTCAACGGGTGTGATTACGATTGGGGTGTTGTATGTCTTTGTCAGTTATGTTGGGCAGTTTTTTGACCCAGTAATGCAAATGGCCAATATTTTGGCGCGCTTTCAAGAAGCACAAGCGAGTGCAGAGCGCATTATGGCACTCATTGAAGAAGACCCTGACATTAAAGACACTAAGGAAGTATTGGCGCGCTATGGAACCTTAGAAAACCCAAAACGGGAAAACTGGGAACTGTTAAAAGGCGATATTACCTTTGACGATGTGACGTTTAAATACAGCAAGGGCGAACAAGTGCTGAAAAACTTTTCCCTCGATGTGAAGGCTGGTCAGTCAGTGGCGCTGGTTGGGCATACAGGGGCAGGCAAAAGTACGATTGTCAACTTAATTTGCCGGTTTTATGAACCAACAACGGGCCAAATCTTAATTGATGGCAAACCGATGAAAGACCGCTCAATTGGCTGGTTACACGATAAACTTGGCTATGTCTTACAAAGCCCCCATTTATTTAGTGGCACGATTATGGAAAACATTCGTTATGGGAATGTGCATGCCGATGATTACGCGTGCATTGAAGCGGCGAAGCTTGTGAAGGCGGATGATTTTATCAAGCGGTTTGAAAAAGGCTATGATACAGAGGTTGGTGAAGGCGGGGCGCGCTTAAGCGTTGGGCAAAAACAGTTAATCAGTTTTGCGCGGGCGCTCATTGCCGATCCACGCATCTTAATATTGGATGAAGCAACCTCTTCAGTTGATACGCAAACCGAAAAAGCGTTGCAGCATGCGATTGAAACGGTCATGGAAGGCAGAACCACATTCGTTATTGCGCATCGTCTATCGACGATTGTGCATGCCGATATGATTTTGGTTTTAGAAGATGGAGAAATATTAGAACGCGGTAGCCATGAAACACTCATTAAAAACCGTGGGGCGTATTACCGTCTTTACACCAATCAGTTCCAACATAGTTAAGCACGCCATTCGTCGTTTACAAGCAGTTATGGTAAACTAAAGACAAAGGATGTGACTGTATGAACGTGGTTATTATTGGTGGTGTTGCGGCTGGTATGAGCGCCGCATCGAAATTAAAACGGCTCGATAAATCTATGAATATTATAGTGCTTGAAAAAGGGCGCGATGTAAGTTATGGGGCGTGCGGATTGCCGTATTTTGTGAGCGACATGATTAAAGATGAAGATAAGCTTGTCGCAAGAACGGCGGATAAGTTCCGCGACAACGGCATTGATGTTCGTTTGGAATCAGAAGTGGATGCCGTTGATTTTACCAACAAAACGGTCCATGTAAAAACGGATGATGATGCGTATACGTTACCGTATGATAAACTCGTCATTGCGACTGGGGCAAGTGCCATTCAATTGCCTATTCCTGGGCGGGACTTAGAAAACATTCATCCCTTAAATAGCCTTGAAGATGGCCGTCAACTTAAAGCGCTTGTGCAAGATAGCAAGGTTCAATCGGTTGCGGTTATTGGGGGCGGTTACATTGGGGTTGAAGTCGCGGAAACATTGTTAGAAGCAGGCAAATCGGTGACGCTCATTGAGCGTGAATCACGCCTTTTAATGCCTTTTGAAAGCTTTGCGGCTGAACGCGTTCACGCCGTACTTGAAGCATCAGGGGCCCGCATTTATAAAGGTGAAA
The DNA here is from genome assembly GCA_003559235.1 of Mollicutes bacterium. Classification (GTDB taxonomy): domain Bacteria; phylum Bacillota_I; class Bacilli_A; order Izemoplasmatales; family Izemoplasmataceae; genus PWME01. The sequence continues at coordinate 5,413 of PWME01000207.1, forward strand.
CGGCGCAAGCGTATGAGGGCGACAAAGTCGTCAAGCGCGTCAAGACAGATCAGCGTACAATTGAAGCGGATGTTGTTATTGAAGCGGTTGGTATTAAACCAAACACACAGTTTTTAAAACATACTAATATCGCGCTAGCAAACAATGGGGCAATCTTAACCAACGAAGCGATGGAAACATCGATTAAAGATGTCTATGCGGCGGGTGACTGTGTTAGCTATATTGATGCCCTTGATCATTCAAAGCATCGCTACATTCCCTTAGGAACACACGCCAATAAAGCTGGACGCGTCATTGCCGAACAAATCGCTGGCAACGATAAAACCTTTGCCGGAGTCATTGGGTCAAGCGTATTAAAAGTGTTAGATTTAGAAGTCGCGCGCACAGGGTATAACCTTGATGAAGCGCGCAGTCATGGCTATCAAGCGGATCACGTCCGCATAAAAGCACGCGATAAGGCTGGGTATTATCCACATGCGTTGCCTTTAGAAATAGACCTTGTTTATGACCCGAAAACGTGTGTCATCCTTGGGGCTACAATGGTTGGTTCGGGCATTGCGCATCGCATCAATACCGCCGCGATTGCGGTGATGCAACGCATGCGTGCCGATACATTTGGGGATTTAGATTTAGCATACGCACCACCCTTTTCACCGGTTTATGACCCCGTGCAAATTGCGGCGAATCAAATTAAATGCAAGGGAGGCAAAGACGCATGAAAAATGTTGGTGAACAGGATAAGCGCATTCGTTATTTGATTGCAGTTCTGTTAGTGTTTACGGCTATTTTACTGAATACCGCTTTTGCGATTGCGTGGGCATGGGTTTTACTCATTCCAGCAACCATCATTGCGTTTAGTGCAGCGGTCGGCTTTTGTGGGCTTTATAAACTACTTGGCATTAATACATGCAAAATCAATAAATCATAAAAATCCCAAACAATGGGATTTTTTCATGCACGCTACTTGCAATTTGTCTTATGTCGTGGTAACTTGTATTATAAGTTGTTTTCTTTTTCAAGGGGCCATGCTATAATGTGTATGACAAATTGGAGGTGTTGGTATGAAGCAGAAATCGAAAAGCCAAATAGTATATGATCACATCGAAGAACTCGTTATAAATGGTGACATTAAACCGGGTGAACGCCTACCAAGTGAAGCGAAACTATGCGAAACCCTTGGGGTAAGTCGTGTATCGGTTCGGGCTGGGATTGAAAAGTTGAGTGCGATTGGTCTTGTGAATAAAAAGAAAGGTGGCGGAACCTACGTCAATAAACCACGTAGCGATAACTATTTATCGGTGTTTACGCCGACCTTACTTCACAATACAAACTACATTGAGTTGTTAGAAATCCGTCGCGCACTTGATTCACTCGCTGTACAACTTTGCGCGCAAAACGCCAATGAAACAGGCATTCGCAAACTCCGTGCGATCGTAGAAGCCATGGAACATGCGGACGCAAGTGATGACTTTTTCATCCTCGATAAGAAATTTCATCTTCTCATTTCAAAGTATTCCAAAAACCGTTTCTTACATAACATTCATTTAATTGTGTGGGATGTCATTCAAAAAACATTGCGTCCAAACTATAACGAAGTGATGACGAAAGATCGGATCGCAGAACACCGTAAAATATTCGATGCGATTGTGCATAAAGATGAAGACTTAGCAAGACTTTACACGGTGAAACATCTTGAAGATGTGATTGACGCTTTTGAATGTGCATACAATGATGAATCACAATATGCGGCCATCAAAGAACGCAAAAAATAGAAGCTTCGGCTTCTTTTTTTGATTAGGATGAAAAAGTTGAAATTAACCCTACACGTTCTATGCATTTATGCTATAATGTCTATTGAGCCAGCATGGTGGAATTGGTAGACACGCTAGACTCAAAATCTGGTGGGCTTGCGCCCGTGTCGGTTCGACTCCGACTGCTGGTATAATTTAAGCAATTCAACCCCGCATACATAAGATATGCGGGGTTTTGAATAGGCTTGAAAATGCATAGTTTTGGTGTATAATATGGGTAAAGGGGGATGTGGATGATGAATATGCAGCGGAAGAGGTTTCATTATCGTCTTGGGATTATCATGATGATTACTGCATTTTCGGCTATGCTTAGTTTTTTAGGGGTGCTTTTTTATCTTAGTACACAAAACGCGTTTATTTGCGAGGGCGGTGCGATAGAAGGCCTGTGTAGACTTGATGAAGCACACAGTGGTTATGCGTATATATTGCTTGCGCTGTTTGTGATTTTTGTGGGGACATTGATTGTGGCGGGCTACCAACAACAATATTTTTGTGAAGCCGAGTCGTTAGAACGCAACCGATTGTTTCATTTTTTCCACCGTTTAATCTATAAAATCCGTAAGCAGCCCATGCCGAAACAAACCAACGCGTATGCCATGCAAAAAGATCTTGAAGAAGCGCGTGCTGAAGCGCGCGCAGAAAAGGATTAAAGCAACGCGATTTAGGGTAAAAATCCAATCAAAAAAAGCCGCACGAGCGATTGTTTATGAAAAAACACAAATCGCTTGATTATGCGGTTTTTATACTTTATAATAGGGAATTGTTAGGGCTTACACTATGCGGCGTTTTACGCCGGTGAAGAAAGGAACGATTCGATGAAGCGTACCGTACTGTATGATGCGCACGTAGCACTTGGTGCGAAAATGGTGGAATTTGCCGGCTATCAGATGCCGATTCAGTATCGCTCACTTACGGATGAACATCACGCGGTAAGAAAACACGCGGGGGTTTTTGATGTATCGCACATGGGGGAAATTGCCGTTATGGGCAAAGAAGCCACCGAATTGGTTGATTATGTATTTACCAATAATGTGCGAAGTTTAACCGCGAATCAAGTCGTTTATGGTATGTTTTGTTATGAAGATGGTGGTGTGGTTGATGACTTGCTTGTCTATAAGATCAATAACAATCATTACTTGCTTGTCGTAAACGCTGCCAATATTGATAAAGATTTCGCGTGGTTAACTGAACATAACACGTTTGATTGTGATGTTGTAAACCAAAGTGATGCGACGAGTGAGATTGCTTTGCAAGGCCCATTGGCTGAAAGTATTTTACAAAAAACAACCGATTATGATTTATCGACGTTAACGTTTTTCACCTTTGATGACATTGAACTATATGGTGATATGTTTTTGGTATCACGCACAGGGTATACAGGTGAAGATGGGTTTGAAATATACGGTGAACACGATGCGATAAGAAGGCTTTTTAATACACTGCTTGAAGATCATGAAGCACTTACGCCGTGTGGTCTTGGCGCGCGTGATACACTAAGATTTGAAGTAGCCTTACCACTTTATGGACAAGAATTAAGCGCAGATATTAGCCCACTTGAGGCGGGTTATGGTTTTGCGGTTGATTTAAATAAAGACCACTTCATTGGAAGAAAAACGCTTTTAAAACAAAAAGAAGAAAAAGTGAAACGCCGTATTGTCGGTGTTGAAGCGAAAGGCAAAGGCATTTTACGTCATGGTTATCCCATGAAAGTTGATGATCAAGTGGTTGGGTTTGTGACAAGCGGGTATAAGAGCCCGAGTACGGGGTTAACGGTTGCGCTTGCTTTAATCGATAAACCCTATGATAAAAAAGGCACTGAAATTGATTGTATTGTAAGAAACCGTTCGATTAAAACGGTGGTTCGCAATAAAAAATTTTACGATAAAAACTATCACAAATAGGAGGATGCACATGAAAATTCCAAAGGGACTGTATTATTCAGAGTCACACGAATGGGTTAAAGTTGAAGACGGGACGGCGTATATTGGTATTACGGATTATGCCCAAGATTCACTCGGTGAGATCGTGTTTGTGGAATTGCCAGAAGAAGATGAACCGGTAAGTGCTGGGGCTGAATTCGGTGCGATTGAATCAGTGAAAGCAGCGTCTGATATTAATAGCCCTGTCTCAGGAACAATTGTCGCTGTCAATGAAGAACTTGAAGACAACCCCGAGTTAATTAACGAAGATCCTTATGAAAACTGGATTATTAAAGTTGAACTCGATGATACGTCTGAATTAAACAAATTAATGGATGCGGATGCTTACGCTGAGCATTGCGAAGAATAACGTCATACTAATACAGGAGTGGTTTGATGCATAAATATTTACCGCACACCCATGAAGACATCAAAGCCATGCTTGAGAGAATTGGTGTCGACTCAATTGACGAGCTTTTTTCGGATGTGCCGAAATCGCTTTTTGTCGATGACCTCGATTTACCTTCAAGCATGTCTGAGCTTGAACTTAGTAATCATTTTCACGCCCTCGGTAAGGAAAACAAACCTTTAATTCCGTTTATGGGCGCTGGGGCGTATGATCACTATACCCCAACGGTGATTCGTCACTTAATTGAAAGACAAGAGTTTTTAACAGCTTACACCCCATACCAACCAGAAATATCGCAAGGGACCTTACAATATATTTTTGAATACCAAAGTATGATTACCCAACTAACGGGTATGGATGTTTCCAATGCGTCGATGTATGATGGAGCGACCGCGACGGCTGAAGCGATGTTTATGGCCACCGCGCAACGAAAGAAAAACAAAATACTCGTTAGTAAAACCGTGAATCCGAATGTCATAAATGTGGTTAAAACGTATGCGGATTACCGAGATATTGACGTTGTGCTTGTTGATGAAAACAATGGGCAAACCAGTGTAGAAGCGTTAAAAGATTTGATGGATGATACGTCTGCAGGGCTTATTGTACAAACCCCGAATGTATATGGGGTTATTGAAGATTTAAGTGGTTTTGCGGATACAGTCCATGCGTATAAAGGGCTATTTGTGATCAATCAAGATCCTTCAACGTTAACACACTTAAAAACCCCACGGGCGTGGGGTGCAGATATAGCGGTTGGTGATGCGCAACCACTTGGTGTTCCATTATCCTTTGGGGGACCGTATATTGGCTATATGGCGACGCTTAAAAAGTACATGCGGAAAATGCCTGGTCGCATATGCGGTATGACCAAAGACAGTGAAGGGCGTCGTGCCTTTGTACTTACCTTGCAAGCGCGTGAACAACATATTCGCCGCGATAAAGCGAATTCAAATATTTGTTCAAACCAAAGCTTGCTTGCGCTCTTTGTGACAATTTATATGTCGATCATGGGGAAAAAAGGCGTCTATGAAGCCCAACAGCAATCTTATGACTACGCCCATTACATGTATGAACAGTTACTTAATACAGGACTCTTTGAACGCTTTACTGACAAACCGTTTTTCAAAGAATTTACCCTTAAAACCTTACTCGACATCGATAAGGTAAATGACGCATTAACGGAAAAAGGGTATTTAGGCCCATTACACCAAAAAATGTTTGCAGAAGATAAAAAAGGGTTGGTCACGTTTGCGTTAACAGAGAAACGGACGAAAAAGCAAATTGATGACGTCATCGAAATCATTAAGGGGGCGGCATAATGTATTACGACAAACTGATTTTTGATATTTCTGTAGAAGGCCGCAAAGGG
>PWME01000011.1 GCA_003559235.1 Mollicutes bacterium
ACAGGTCTTTCTCTTTGATATTGCCTGCGATCCAGTTGCTTCCCACAAATGCGGACTGAAAGCGGCCCCCTTCCTCTTCAGCGAAGGCAACGACTTCAATCGGGTAATCCGTTTCAATCTGATGCTCGTTTAACACCCGGACGACTTCGAGGCCCGTAATCACGCCTGCAATCCCGTCATATTTTCCGCCGTCCTTCACTGTATCCAGATGGGATCCGATCATAATGGCCGGTGCATCCTTCTTTCTGCCTTTTCTTCTGCCAAACAGATTCCCCAGATAATCCATGGATACATCGAGGCCTAAGCCCTTCATTTCTTCAATGACCAGCCTTCTGACTTCAATATCCATCTCTGTATATGAGAATCTTGTAAAGCCTGTCTCATTATTTTCTGTGAATAAAGATATTTTCTCAATTAAATGATTAATTATACTGCTGCTGCTTTTCATACGTCCTCCTTGCTGAGCGTTTTTGAATTTCGGTACTTATCCATTTAATTATACTTAAGCGGAATTATAAAAGTCAAACGATCCAGAAAACACCGTTCTCACCTCCTTCTGTCATTGTTTTCTTAATATTTCGCAAACACCGTGCCAAAGATAAAAAAATAACCAATTAATTTTTTCTTTCCTGTAACAATTGAAATAAAAGGCTCTCTCTTGGATTAAATCGAACATGAAAAAGATAAAGCATTGCCATGTTGGGATTTTTGTATTAATATTTAAGATATCATCCCACTAAAAAGCCCGAGGAGGAGATAAATTGAAAAGAAAAATCATCATCCTGGCCATTGATGACAAAATCGCTGAGTTCTTTAAAAAAGAGCTGCTGGAAATTTTCGGGAATATTCTTGAAATTCATTATTATACAACTTCCTCCAAACCCCTGAGCTCCATCTACGATGCCGATATCATCATCTATACGGACCCCAGCATTTTGGTGGAATTCATGAATCATATCAAGTGCCAGTGCCCTGTTCTCATGATGAAAAGAACGATCTCAAAGCACGCCGCCCAGTTAATCCAGAATATCCCTGAGAACAGCACCTGTTTAGTCTCCAACATCAACAGTTTCATGGCAAATGAAACCCTGGCAACAATCTACCAGATCGGTTTTCGTAACATCATTCTCCATCCCTTCTATGAAGGGAAAACCGATTTGCCCGACAAAATCGATTACGTGATTGCACCGGAGCATTACAGGTTTCTGGACTCCCTTACATGCAAAAAAGTCATTATCGGCAACCGTATTTTTGATATCAATACCGTTTTGGATATTCTGGCTTTATTGGATATCACCGCAGACCAATCAGAAAGCATTGTTTTTGAGTACTCGCAGAAGATTCCGGATATGTGGAGAGGGATAAATTATACACTCATAAACAGAAGAGTTCTTTCGACTCAGTGGAAAATCCTGTTAAACGAACTCTCTTTCGGAGTGATCGTTGTGAATGACAAGAATCGAATAAATCTGGTAAATTCATACATCCAGCAAATCTTCGGATCAATCTTTGAGTCCCTGGAAAACAAACCTTTGGAAAATCTTTTGATCTATGACAATGTGTTTGAGATCTTCACCACAAATCGAAATATAGAGAATGAACTATTTGTTTATAACGGAACGAAATACATCCTTACCATCAAGCAGGTTTCCTACAACAAAAACTACTATGGAAAGATGATTCTTTTAGAGAACTACACCGAAACCGTAAAAGCCCAGCAAAAAGTCCATAACAAAATCATTGGAAAAGGGTACTATTCCGATTATTCCTTTGACTCCATCTTAGGCTCTGATGAAAGGATGAGAGACTGTATCGAAATCAGCAAAAAAATTGCATATAAAAGCGGCACCGTGCTGATCACCGGAGAATCCGGTACGGGGAAAGAGCTTTTTGCGGGAGCCATACACAATTATTCCGAGAGAAAAAACAAACCCTATGTCGCTGTAAACTGCGCTGTACTGCAGCATAACCTGTTGGAATCCGAGTTGTTTGGACATGAGGAAGGCTCCTTTACGGGAGCAAGAAAGGGAGGGAAAATCGGACTGATTGAAACCGCCAACAACGGGACCCTCTTTCTGGATGAGATCGGCGAGATTCCCCTGGACCTGCAGGCAAGGCTTTTGAGGGTATTGGAGGAAAAAGAGATTATGAGGGTCGGAGGCGACTCAATTATCAAAGTGAATACACGAATCATTGCCGCAACAAATAAAAACCTTCTTTCAATGGTGAAAGAAGGTGAGTTCAGAAGAGATTTGTTTTTTCGGCTTAATCTGTTTCAAATTGATATCCCTCCGCTGCGTGAACGGGGCGAGGATATTATACTGATCACAAAGCATATCCTGGAATCCTTCTCCAATACAAAAAAAATCACCACTCCCTTTTTAATGTTCTGCAAACAGTATGATTGGATTGGCAATATCAGAGAATTAAAAAACGTCATCGAATATACCCTGACGGTTTCCGAGAAAGAAATTTCACCGGAGTTTATCCCTTCTTATCTTAAACAGAAGCAATACATCGATTTTAAGGTTCATGAGCCGGATCTCCTGGGAAGCGACGTATATACGTTAAAATCTCTGGCTTCATTGAACAAATCAGGGGAAAGCTCAGGGCGAAGAAGTCTTACACGATCCTTCAATAAAAAATACTATCCCCTGTCTGAAATCGAGATGCGGCAGGTTCTGAAAAAGCTCGAAGAAAAAGACCTTCTCACCATCT
>PWME01000154.1 GCA_003559235.1 Mollicutes bacterium
CTGCATTTCTGAGTCTTTCATTTATTTTAAAATCTGGCTGAAAAATGATATTCTGTGCAGTTCCATTTCTATTTGCAAAATATTTACTAATAGGTCAAAGACGGTTTGTATAAATACCTCTAATTAATTATTGATTTGACCATATAGCAAATGATCTATTTTTCGTTTGTACCGGATGATCTTGAAATAATTGTTTTCTAAGTTAATGAAGTTTTATTCATTCGTTATTTTACTATTCACAATATTCTTATTGGTATTCGTACCCGTACCCGATTCCTACGGGCAGGATTTAACTACTGAGGAATTAGAAAAGCTTCAGGAAATCCGGGCACGTTTTATAGAAGAAGGATTTCTACAGGAGCAGGGTGAGCTGCAATCGGTGCAAACCGGGGACACCGACCCGCTAATTGTAAATTCTGTTTATACCGGTAATAACAGGTCAGTGGCAACATCCAATTCCCGGGAAACTACATTCAGGCCAAACGGAACCAGGATGTATATCGTGGGCAGGGCATCGAGAAATGTTGTCGAATATCATTTGTCAACACCCTGGGATGTTTCATCAGCAAGCTACATTACAGAGCTCGATATTTCCGATGAAACAGGGTCCTCCGGCCCCGAAACTGACGCGCCGCACGGTATTTACATTCGGGAAAATGACGGTGCAAAGATGTGGATTCTCAACAGGACCGAAATTTGGGAATATACCTTGTCAACACCCTGGGATGTTTCATCGGGAAGCCCAACAGGTTATAAAGATCTCAGTGACGATTTGGTAAGGGGACACGGGGTGGATTTCAGGCCAAATGGCGAACGAATGTATGTTGATGATCGCGAGCATGAATTAGTACTTCAATACGATTTAACAACAGCGTGGGATGTTTCAACAGCTTCACTTGATTACGTACTTGATATCTCAAACCAGCAGCAGGAAGTAAGGGGCGTAAAATTAAATTCATCCGGCAGCAGAATGTATTTAATGGATACCGGAAGGAGAGAGGTATTGGAGTACCATATTTCCGATGCGTACGACCTGAGAAGCGCTTCATTTATCGGTTCATACAGCGTTAGTTCTCAATCATCCGACCCACGAGGCCTCTCTTTTAATTCCGATTTCGATGGATTTTACGTCACCGAATCCTCAAACAACCGTGTATACCAGTACAGAATTTTAATTGCTGATTCTGATGAATCATCTCTGTCTGCAAGCCGATCCAAAGTAATAGCGGATGGATCAAATACAAGCAGAGTATCCGTTATTATTCGGGATAGCGATGGCAATCGCCTGCAGGGTATCAATGTACGCCTCAGTTCAAACAGTTCAACTGCTTCTATCAGCAATGTAAGGCGCACTACGAATTCAAATGGTGAAGCACTTTTTGATGTGAGCAATACCGTTGAGGAGAGCGTGCAATTTACTGCAAGAGCTACGGGAAATGAAATCAATCAAACAGCTTCCGTTACATTTACATCCGTTAGTGCAAGCGAATCATCCGTAACGGCCAACCGCGAAAAAGTAGTGGCCAACGGTACAGCTGTAAGCAGGGTAACGGTGATTGCCCGGGATGCTGATGGCGACCGACTGGAAGGGGTGAGAATGTCGCTTAGTGCCAATAGCAGCAACGCGCAGATCAACAATGTAAGAAGAGATACCGATTCAAATGGGGAAGCCATTTTTGAAGTAAGTAATTCAACGTTGGAAACCGTGCGGTTTACAGCCAGCGGCCTGGGTACCACCATCAGCCAGACGGTTTCCGTTCGGTTTGTGGGAGTAGATCCGGATGAATCCTCCATGGCGGCCAGCAGGGAAAAGGTAATTGCAAACGGTACGGCAACCAGCCGAATTACTGTTACAGCGCGGGATGAAGATAGCGATCTTCTTGAAGGGGTTAGAATCTCACTAAATGCAAACAGCAGCAACGCGCAGATTAACAATGTAAGAAGAGATACGGACTCAAATGGAGAAGCCGTTTTTGAAGTGAGTAACACAGTGATTGAAGCGGCTCGTTTCACAGCAAGCGGACTGGGTACCACCATTAATATTACGAGCACTGTACGATTTGTTGGGGTGGATCCTAATGAATCAACCTTGCTTGCAGACAGGCCAAAAGTACTGGCCAACGGATCGGCATCGGGAAGAGTGTTTGTTATTGCCCGCGACGAAGATGGAGATCTTCTTGAAGGAGTTAGAATATCGCTGAATGCAAATAGCAACAGTGTTGAGATAACAGATGTAAACAGGGATACTGACAGCAATGGCGAGGCTGTTTTTGAAGTTCGAAACAGCGAAGCTGAAACGGTACGGTTTACTGCAACCAGCATGGGACAAACCATTGAGCAAACGAGCGATATTAGGTTTGTGACGGTTGACCCGGATTTATCATCTGCCGCAGCAGACCCTGAAAACGTACAGGCAAATGGTACAGAGCAAAGCCATATTCAAGTGATTGTACGGGATGAAGACGGTGATCCACTTGGGGGTGCTGAAATCAGGTTGCAGGCAGTTTCAGGTAACTCTCAAATTGCAGAACCGGACCTGGTTTCCAATCAGGATGGAGAGGCAGAATTCAGGGTAAGTAATACCACTCCAGAAATTGTTGAATACCGAATCATAGCTGAAGGTATTGAATTTCCGCAGAGAATTACTGTTGGTTTTGTACCTGTGGCCCCGGTGGTATTGGCGGCAAACCAGGTAGAAACCCGGTCTTTTCAGGCGA
>PWME01000137.1 GCA_003559235.1 Mollicutes bacterium
CAGAATACTGTTCTTACCCTGAAACCAATTGTCAGGGCTGGAGACAGGATTCAGAAAGGACAGATTCTGACAGAAGGTTATGGGACCCAGAATGGAGAGCTCGCTCTGGGACGAAATTTAAAAGTGGCGTTTATGCCATGGAAAGGATACAACTTTGAGGATGCTATTGTTGTTAGTGAACGGCTTGTGAGAGAAGATTTTTTCACATCAATACATGTTGATGAATATGTGCTTGAAGTACGCGATACTAAACGTGGCATGGAAGAATTAACTTCAGATATACCCAATGTCAGTGAAGAAGCTACAAAAGATCTTGATGAGAATGGTATAATACGCATTGGAGCCGAGGTTAATCCCGGGGATATACTTATTGGCAAGATCACTCCCAAGGGTGAGTCTGACCCTTCTCCTGAAGAAAAGCTCCTTCGGGCTATTTTCGGCGATAAGGCGGGTGATGTTAAGGATGCATCATTGAAGGCATCTCCTTCATTACACGGCGTTATTATCGATAAGAAGTTGTTTTCAAGATCTGTTAAAGACAAAAAGATTAAGCTTACTGAAAAGTCTGATCTTAATAAACTGGATCAGGAGTTTGAACGGAAAATTGAAGATCTGACCGGCAAACTTATTGATAAATTGTTTATTCTTGTTAACGGGAGAACTTCACAGGGGGTTAAAAACTACCTCAACGTGGAAGTTGTGCCCAAGGGTGTCAAGTTTACACAAAAACAGCTGCAGGAAATTGACTTTATGAATGTCAATCCAAATAAGTGGACAACGGACAAGGAGCGTAATGAAACCGTGAAAAAGCTTCTTCAGAATTATATTTTGAAAAATAAAGAACTTGACGCTGTATATAAGAGGAAAAAGTACAATCTTACCATTGGAGATGAGTTACCTGCCGGCATTGTTCAAATGGCCAAGGTGCATATTGCCAAAAAACGTAAAATAAAGGTTGGTGATAAAATGGCAGGAAGGCATGGTAATAAGGGAGTAGTAGCTAATATTGTTCGGAAAGAAGATATGCCTTTCCTTGAAGACGGTACACCAGTAGACATTATTCTTAACCCACTTGGAGTACCCTCAAGAATGAATCTTGGCCAGATATATGAAACCATTTTGGGATGGGCAGGTCAAAAGCTTGGAGTTAAATTTTCTACGCCTATTTTTGATGGTGCAACAAATGAAGATATAAACAATTATCTTGAAAAAGCGAATTTACCCAAAAGCGGAAAAGTATATCTTTATGATGGAGAAACAGGCGAAATGTTTGACCAACCAACCACTGTTGGTATTATATATATGTTGAAACTTGGGCACATGATTGAAGATAAAATGCATGCTCGCTCAATTGGCCCTTATTCATTGATTACACAACAACCACTAGGAGGTAAAGCTCAATTTGGTGGCCAAAGGTTTGGTGAAATGGAGGTATGGGCATTAGAGGCTTTTGGTGCTGCTAATATTTTGCAAGAAATACTCACGATAAAATCAGATGATGTACTTGGCAGAGCAAAAGCATATGAAGTCATCGTGAAAGGTGAAAACCTGCCAGCACCTGGAGTACCTGAATCGTTCAATGTTCTTGTACATGAGCTCAGAGGCTTATGCTTGAATTTAACATTTGATTAATGATTTTTTATTAACAGTCAACTTAATACCTTTAATATATGGCTTTCAGAAAAGAAACCAACGTAAAAAGTAACTTTACAAACATTACAATTAGCTTATCTTCACCAGAATCTATGCTTGAAAGATCTTTTGGTGAAGTCCTTAAGCCAGAAACTATAAATTACAGAACATACAAACCTGAACGGGACGGATTATTCTGTGAAAGGATTTTCGGCCCTGTAAAAGATTGGGAATGCCATTGCGGCAAATACAAACGTATTCGATATAAGGGTATAGTTTGTGACAGATGCGGAGTTGAGGTAACCGAAAAAAAGGTAAGAAGAGAAAGAATGGGACACATCAAATTAGTTGTCCCTATTGCACACATATGGTTCTTTCGCTCATTACCAAATAAAATTGGATACCTTCTGGGTTTGCCAACTAAAAAACTTGATCAGATCATTTATTACGAAAGGTATGTAGTTGTCAATCCTGGAATAAAATCGGATGAGTTTAAACAGCTCGACTACTTATCGGAAGAAGAATACTTTACCGTATTAGAAAGTTTACCAAAAGAGAATCAGATGCTTGAGGATGGCGATCCAGATAAGTTCGTTGCAAAAATGGGTGCTGAAGCACTGAAAGAACTTCTTATTAGTCTAGATCTAGATCAACTATCATATGATTTAAGACATAAAGCAAATACAGAAACTTCACAACAGAGAAAAGCCGATGCATTAAAACGGCTTCAAGTTGTTGAATCTTTTCGTAATGCGCAGAAGAGAACAGAAAACAACCCTGAATGGATGATTATTGACATTGTGCCGGTTATCCCCCCTGAGCTACGCCCTCTTGTGCCGCTAGATGGGGGGAGGTTTGCAACTAGTGACCTTAATGACCTCTACAGAAGAGTTATTATCCGTAATAATCGACTAAAAAGGCTTATGGAAATTAAAGCCCCGGAAGTTATACTTCGCAACGAAAAGCGTATGTTACAGGAGGCTGTTGACTCATTATTTGATAATTCAAGAAAGACAAATGCTGTAAAAACCGAATCTAACAGGCCTCTAAAATCATTAAGTGATAGCTTAAAAGGTAAACA
>PWME01000080.1 GCA_003559235.1 Mollicutes bacterium
AGGAGGAATGTCCAGTTTTCAGGGCTGTAAAATGGTGACACGGGTTCTGCAGAAAAATCAAAAAATAAGAAATTAAAGTTTAATGCATCTTCCCCACTTATAAAGCGATCTGTATAGGGTATTCTTCGCACCGTTTGATACATTGCAATAAAGATTGGCATTTGTAAAAACGGCAGTAAACACCCGAGCGGATTGACGCCATACTCTTTCATTATTTGCATCTGTTCACGCTGCATCGCTTGTTGACTCTTTTGGTCTGTCTTACCTTGATACTTTCCTTTGAGTTTTTCAATGGCTGGTTGTGCCATTTGCATGTTTATACTGACCGCATTGGATTTACTGTAAATGGGCCACCCAGCAATTCTAATTAACAAGGTGATTGCAATCAACCCAACAACATAATTTCCTCCGCCAATCCGACTGGCTTGATAAACGAGTTCTGCGACCCACCCAACAATGGTTTGAACCCATCCAAACCCTTCCGATTCAGCTTCATATTCTTCGCGTTCTACGAGGGTTTCCCACGCTACTTCATCAGTATAACGCCATTCAACCACTGTCTCTTGTAATTGAACCTCAACTGTGCGACTCGGATCATACCCATCAATTAGGTCGTCGAGCGAATCTCGTTGCGAACGATTATTGTCGGTATATACGACAAGCTCATCTTCGTCAACCTCAACATCAATAATGGTTAAAACCGATTGGCCGACTCCCATGTCATAATGTGCAGTATTGCAGCCTGAAAGCGTTAAAACCGCCAACATCAATAATCCGAGTATTGCAAATTTCAAATGTGTTCTCATTTTATTCCACCTTTGTCATTGGATGTTTATCAAATAGTTCAAGCAACGCTGATTTAAGCGTTTCAAACGACGCATTTTTCGCACTACCATGCACAATAAGAAAACAATCTACCGATTGATCTGTTGTCACAAGGCTTGCAATCATCCGTAATTGTCGTTTAATACGATTGCGCTCAAACGCTTTACCGTATCTTTTAGATACCCCAATCGCAAACCGTAAGTGATCAAGTGTATTTTTTTTTACATACAACTTGAAATATTTATTGCTTTTTTGGGCGCGTTCTTTCATAACTGCATCGATGTCGGCACTTTTTTTAATTCTATATGCTTTTTTCATTGCCGCATCATCTCCTTTAAGACGCCATTAAAGAAAAAACACCCGTAAAAAAATCTTTATCGGGTGTTTGCGGGTTTTCAAGATTTGTTTTATGCGGACAAACGTTTACGTCCTTTTCTTCTTCGTCTTGCCAATACTTGTCTTCCACCGTGACTCGACATCCGGGCACGGAAGCCGTGTACTTTTTTGCGTTGTCGTTTTTTCGGTTGATAGGTTCGCTTCATCATTGGCACCTCCGTTCCTTCGTATGAAAAACCATGCTAATGTATTATAGCCAAGAACAAGTGCCGTGTCAACCATTGTTGTTTGATTTATGAGTTTAGAAAAATTTTAAACGAGTTTTCCACACGCCAAGAACGCGTTATGGCGCGCTTTCCACTTTTGTGAATGTGGAAAAGTGGAAATGGGGAAATGTATGTTGTGGGGAAATGGGGAAAACGCTATATAGGCCTAAACAAAGGGAATCTATACCTGTTTTTTCCACATTTTCAAGGTGTGGAAACAAAAAGTTTTCCACAATTTCTGTTGATAAATATTTGTTTTTTTTAGGGTTTTTCTATGCTAAACTAAATGCGTCGTCAGGTGGTGATTTGCATGCAGCAACATATTGACATTTGGAACGAGATAAAGTCTCAACTTTCCGTAAATTATGATGAACAATCCTATCAAGAAGCCCTCGAGTCAATCGACTCGGTTTTCAAAGTGAAAAACCAGTATGTTTATTTGATTGTCGAAAATGATTTTGTAAAAAAACGCATTGAATTATTGTATTTGAAAAAAATGAACTCAATGCTTGAACATATCATGGGCGAAACGTATGCCTATAAATTAATTACTAAAGATGAAGCAGAAAAAGAGTTAGCCGATGTGAAACCTTATGAAGTTAGTGTCCCAGAAGAAGGCTTTGGCAAAAATAATTACAAAGCCAACTTAAACCCTTCTTATACTTTTTCTAACTTCGTTGTAGGTACCTCTAATCGACTCGCCTATACTTCAGCGATGAAAGTCGCCGATCAACCTGGCATTGTTGCGAATCCATTGTATATTTTTGGGGATGTTGGGCTCGGTAAAACCCACCTTATGCAATGTGTCGGTAACTATATTCTTGAAGATGATATTAACGCGCGTGTCCTTTATGTTAAGGCTGACCATTTCGTTGAAGAATATGTACGCTTAGCGAGCAAAAAACGGTTTGATGAATTTCAAGACCACTACCGTGATGTTGATGTTTTATTGGTTGATGACATTCAATTTCTTGCTAAAAAAGAAAAATCCCAAATAGAGTTTTTTAAACTGTTTGAAATGCTGCATAGTAACCAAAAACAAATTGTCATCACATCCGACCGTGGCGCGAAAGATTTAAAAGATATTATGTCGCGTTTAACGAGTCGCTTTTTATGGGGTGTATCTGTTGATATTAACCGCCCCGACCTCGATCACCGAATCAAGATCCTTGAGAAAAAACTCATGGCTGAAACCAGTGATAAAAACCTTATTCCAAATAATGTATTAGAGTACATCGCAAGCGCTTTTGATAATAATGTACGTGAACTAGAAGGCGCATTGAAGCGAGTCTTATTCTATTGTACTGCATTCAATTATGAGTTCACAACTAAAAACGCTGAAATTGCCTTAGAAAGCCTCGTAAAGCCAAAAGAAAACCATAAAGATTTCGTCAAACAAAAAATCAATAACATTCTTAGTTTAGTCAGTGATTATTATCACATCGCAACCAGCGAACTCGTTGGTAAAAAACGGACACGAAATTTCCTTTATCCACGCCAAATTGCGATTTTTTTGATTAAAAAACAGTTCGATTTACCGTATAAACGCATCGGTTCCTATTTCTCCAATCGAGACCATTCAACCGTCATGCATTCCGTTGAAAAAATTGCTGGTGAAGTTGAAACGGATCCGAATGTGAAAAAAGATGTGGATAAATTGTTGATAAAATGTGGAGAAAATTAGCAAAAAAACGCCTATAATTAGCACTGTTGTGGTATAATCAAATGTAAGGGTCGATGTTTTCCACATTTCCACACGACCTAATAATAATAATTACTTTAAAAACAAAATGAATTATACAAGAGGTGATTCTATGCGCTTCGAGATTAACAAAGACAAATTATTGTATCATCTGCTCATTGCTCAAAAAGCATTATCTAACAAAACCCCTAACCCAGCGTTACAAGGGGTAAAGCTTGATGTTGAAAAAGATGCATTAGTGATTACAACAAGCAATGCCGAAATTTCTATTAAAATAGTTGTAGAAGATGCAAGTCTAAGTGTTGAATCAGAGGGCTCTGTACTTATTCCTGGTAAATACTTCATTGAAATCATTCGTAAACTTGATGGTCAAATGGTTCATGTTTCACATGTAGAAGATAACTTAATTAGAATTGAAGCAGATCATTCGGACATCACCCTTAATGTGTTAGAACTTGATGATTATCCAAATTTGGTCTTTAAAGAAAAAGACGAAAGCGTAAAAATTAATGTTCGGACATTAAAAACAGTGATCCGTCAAACAGCGTTTTCAACCTCAACCATAGAAAACCGGCCCATTTTAACGGGTGTTCATCTTCAAATTGACGGTAAGACGCTAACTGCGGTTGCAACAGATTCTTATCGTTTAAGCCGTAAAACCATTACATTAGACGCTGAATATGATCCAATGAACGTCATCATCCCAGGTAAAAGTCTTGAAGAATTAATGAAGATTTTAGAAAACAACCAAGAGGATGTTACGGTTCACTTCGATCAATCGCGTGTGCTTTTTAAGTACGCTAATGTGTCATTCCTTTCACGGTTGCTTGAGGGTAATTATCCCGAAACAGAGCGATTAATACCACAGGAGTTTCCTGTGAAAATTACGTTTAATAAAGAAGCGTTGATGCTCGCAATTGAGCGTGCAAGCTTATTATCTAAACACGATAGCCACAATGCAATTGTTAAAATGACGCTTAGACAAGACGATACCGTAACCATTGCATCGAATTCACCAGAAATTGGGCGCGTGCTTGAAGAAATACATCCTGTTGATGAAGTTGTGGGGTCACCCATAAAAATAGCTTTCAGCTCACGTTATGTACTCGAGGCGCTAAAATCATTCGCATCTAGCGAAGTTGCGATCAGTTTTACCGGAGAAACACGTCCATTTGTTATGACAGGTGAGTTTGATGAAGCAATGCTTCAACTCGTATTACCAGTAAAAACCGATTAGGTCCGAAAGGGCCTTTTTTTATGCGTAATTACGCATTAAAATATTCGTTCAAAAAAACATGAGTTGGCTTGATTTCAGCTTGTTTTACTATCTACTTTAGTATATAATATACTTAAGTAATAATATAAGAAAGAGTGATAGGATGGAGACGGTTGTCATTACAACAGAATACATTACGTTAGGGCAATTTTTAAAGTATATTAATGTTGCTTCTGGTGGTGGCGATATTAAAGCAATTTTAGCATCAGGTAGTGTTCGTGTTGATGGTGAACAAGAAGCGCGACGTGGTAAGAAATTGCGCAAAGGCAACACCGTCTCAATTGATGATGTAGGAACGTATATCATCGGATGAAAGTTAAATCCATTGCCCTATCTGGATTTCGACGTATTGAGGCTATGCAGCTTGATTTGCATCCGAAACTTAATATTATCGTTGGTGCGAATGCGCAAGGGAAAACAAGTATTTTAGAATCACTTCATGCACTAGCTTTAACGAAATCACATAAAACCATTAGCGATGGTGACATGATTAAAACTGGTCATGAAACGGCAGAAATTTCAGCTGTGTGTGATTTTGATGGTCGAGAGGCATCCTTTATCATCACACTGTCAAAAACTGGAAAGAAAGTAAAATACAACCGAATTGAGATGCGTCGATTAAGTGATTATATAGGTCGATTGAATGTGGTTATGTTTGCGCCTGAAGATTTAGAACTTATTAAAGGTGGCCCCCGTGAAAGAAGGCGTTTTATCGATTTAGCCATTGGCCAGGTCGATAAGCCATACGTACACCACTTATCGCGTTATCGTAAATTGTTAAAGGAACGCAATGAGATTCTAAAAAGTATGCAAAAAGACAATAAATTTGATGCCATAAGTCTTGATGTTGTAACCGATCAGTTGGTGCATTATGCCGCAAAAATCGTTGAAAGACGGAAAGCATTTATTGATGATTTATCAAAACGGTTACCACAAAAACTTTCCATGCTCGCTGAAGATGACCCAACACTTAGTGTACGGTATGCTGCGTCTGTAGATAGTGATTTGGAAACGGTATTTAAACAAAAAAGAACATTTGACATACGCCGTGCGACGACCACAATCGGTCCGCATCGGGACGATTGTGTGTTTTTATTTGATGCCAAACCGCTTATAGATACGGCATCACAAGGCCAAATTCGAACAGTTGTTTTGGCGGTTCGATTAGCACTTATCGATATCATTCGTGATGTTGTGGAGAAAACGCCAATCATTTTGTTAGACGATGTTTTTAGCGAACTTGATCAAGTGCGTGTTAAACGGATTATTGAACAACTATATGGCGATGCTCAAGTATTGCTTACGGCAACGGATTTACGCGGGATTGATGTAACAACATTACAAGAACACCACATCATTACCATCGATGATGGACAAATTACAGGAGTTGATAAACATGGACGACAAACATTATGATTCGACGAACATTCAAATCCTAGAAGGTTTAGAGGCGGTAAAAAAACGCCCCGGAATGTTCATTGGTTCAACAGGACCGCGAGGATTACACCATCTTGTATGGGAAATTGTCGATAATGCGGTTGATGAAGCGCTTGCTGGTTATGCGACAAAAATAACCATTGATATTACCGAAGGCGATATTGTTACGGTAACAGATGATGGACGTGGAATTCCTGTGGATGTCCATTCTAAATCGAATTTACCGGCTGTTGAAACCATTATGACAACGTTGCATGCTGGGGGGAAATTCGATAATAAGAGTTATAAAGTATCGGGTGGACTGCATGGTGTTGGTGCTAGTGTTGTTAATGCGTTAAGCGAATGGTTAACCGTAGACATTCATCGCGATGGTGTTAAGTATACACAGCGGTATGAAAAAGGGATTACAGCATCCCCGCTTGAAAATTTAGGTGCGACTGATTTAACAGGAACAACGATTGCTTTTAAAGCGGATCCTAATGTCTTTAAAGAAACGTCAACGTATGACTATGAGCTATTGCGCTTGCGCATTCAGCAAATGGCGTTTTTAAACAAGGGCATTACCTTTGTTATTTCTGATAAGCGCAAGCCAGAAGTCGTTACGCAAACGTATATGTACGAAGGTGGCATTAAAGAGTATGTTGAATATTTGAATAAGAATAAAGAACTCTTACACCCAAATGTTATTTATGCAGAAGGTGAACAAGACGGCATTTTTGTTGAAATAGCCATGCAATACAACAATACCTTTTCACAAAATATATTTCCATTCACCAACAACATTCATAACTTAGAAGGCGGAACCCACGAAGAAGGGTTCAAAATGACGTTAACGCGTATTTTAAACAGTTATTCGAAGGCCCATAATTTGTTCAAAAAAGATGAATCTTTTATTGGTGATGATACCCGTGAAGGATTGACAGCAATTATTAGTGTCAAACATCCTGATCCACAGTTTGAAGGTCAGACGAAATCGAAACTCGGGAGTACAGAAGTAAGAAAAGTTGTTGCACAAACGCTCAGTGAAGGACTCGATCGGCACTTACTTGAAAACCCGAATGATGCCAAGATAATTATTGAAAAAGCATTGCTTGCTTCACGGGCGCGTTTGGCTGCGAAAAAAGCGCGTGAAGCAACGCGTCGTAAAAGTCCGCTTGACGGTCTTGGTTTTGCCTCAAAACTCGCTGATTGCCGCAATAAAGACCCTCGACAAGCAGAGTTATACATCGTTGAGGGTGACAGTGCGGGAGGGAGTGCTAAGCAAGGTAGAGAATCAGCATTTCAAGCAATACTGCCACTGCGCGGTAAGGTATTGAATGTTGAAAAGGCCCGTTTAGATAAAATTCTTGCAAACAAAGAAATTCTTTCTATGATTCAAGCGTTTGGGACTGGTATTGGTGAAGACTTTAACCATGAACTTGTGCGGTATCACAAAATTGTCATTATGACGGATGCCGATGTTGATGGTGCACACATTCGAACCTTGTTATTAACGTTCTTATTTAGACACATGAAACCACTTATTGAACAGGGGTATGTATATATAGCACAACCACCACTGTACAAAATCCAAAGCGGTAAACAAATTGACTATGCTTTTTCTGAAAAAGAACTAAATGAAAAACTAAAAGACGTTTCTCAACGCGCGTCCATACAGCGCTATAAAGGACTTGGAGAAATGAATCCTCAGCAGCTGTGGGAAACCACTATGGACCCTGAAAACCGCACATTGCTGAAAGTTACATTAGAAGATGCGATGGAAGCGGATCAAATCTTCAGCATGCTAATGGGTGATGATGTTGCACCCCGTAAGGACTTCATCCAAGAAAATGCTGTGTATGTTGAAAATCTTGACGTGTAAAGGAGTGATTAGTAATGGACGCAATGAAACCAATTGATTTTGATAAAATAAACGACATTAATATATCTCAAGAAATGAAAGCCTCGTTTTTAAGCTATGCGATGAGCGTTATAGTATCACGAGCTTTGCCAGATGTTCGCGATGGCTTAAAACCTGTGCATAGAAGAATTCTTTATGGTATGGATGTACTTGGGGTTCATCCCGAAAAGCCTTATAAAAAATCGGCGCGTATTGTCGGCGATGTTATGGGTAAATACCATCCACATGGTGATAGTGCAATTTATGATGCAATGGTACGTATGGCGCAAGAGTTTAGTTACCGGTGTCCGCTAGTAAATGGCCATGGAAACTTCGGCTCAATTGATGGCGATGGTGCTGCAGCAATGCGTTATACAGAGGCGAAAATGACCAAAATCGCCAAAGCGATGCTTGAAGACATTGGTAAAAATACCATTGATTTTGTAGATAACTACGATGGCACCGAAAAAGAACCATCAGTGTTGCCGAGTAAGTTCCCAAATTTGCTTGTCAACGGTTCTACAGGCATCGCTGTTGGAATGGCCACAAATATTCCACCGCATAACCTTGGAGAAGTCATTGATGGTGTGTTAGCCATGATTGATGATGAAGATATCAGTGTTGATGAATTGATGAACATCGTTAAAGGCCCTGATTTCCCAACGGGTGGAACTATCATGGGCATGAGTGGATTACGCCAAGCTTATGAAACGGGAAATGGCTCTATTAAGGTGCGCGCGCGTGCCGAAATCACAGAAGAAAAATCGGGGAAAAAGACCATAACCGTTACGGAAATTCCCTACCAAGTAAACAAATCAAGATTAATCGAAAAGATTGCAGAAATTGCCAAAGAAAAACGCATTGAAGGCATTACCGATTTACGTGATGAATCCAATCGAAACGGCATTAAGATTGTTATTGAATTACGCAAAGATACCAATGCGGAAGTGACGCTGAATAATTTATACAAGTTCACACCCCTTCAAACAAGCTTTGGCATGAATATGCTCGCGCTCGTTGATAATCAACCCAAAGTGCTTGGCTTAAAAGCCATTATCAAACACTACATCGATCATCAAGTTGAAGTGCTGATTCGCCGTAGTCAATATGATTTAGACCGTGCAAAAGCACGAGAACACATTTTAGAGGGGTTACTCATAGCATTGGATAACATCGATGCAGTCATTGATGTTATTCGCAAAGCGTATGATGATGCTGAAGAACAATTGATGGAAAAATTCAATCTTTCAGAAGCACAAGCTAAAGCAATACTTGAAATGCGGTTGCGTAGGCTTTCTGGGCTTGAACGCGAAAAGATCCAACAAGAGCGTGAGACAATTTTAGAAACCATCAAACACTTAGAAGCGTTGCTTGCTTCTGAAAGCATGCAACTAGAAACGATTAAAGATGATTTAAATACATTAAAAGATACGTATGCAGATGCGCGGCGTACCGATATTTCTTTAGCCCTTGACTTAGATATCGAAGATGAAGATTTAATTCCTGAAGAATCCATCATCGTTACGGTCACACGCAGTGGGTATTGCAAGCGGATGAGTACCGAAACGTACAAAACCCAAAACCGTGGAGGTAAGGGACTTTCTGGCATAAAAACCCATGAAGATGATGCGGTTGAACACATTATTCACACCTCAACGCATGATTACTTGTTGTTCTTTACCAATCTTGGGCGTGTTTATAAAATGAAAGCCTATAAAGTACCTGAGTTTGGTCGTCACGCCAAAGGGTTACCACTGGTTAATTTGGTTACTTTAGAAGCTGAGGAGCATCTTCAAGCGATTACGCACATTACCGATTTTACATCGGAAGCAAACTTGTTATTTGTGACGCGTAAAGGCGTCATTAAACGGACCCGCGTTAGTGATTTTCAAAACATTCGTACCACAGGGATTCGTGCCATCACCCTTGCAGAAGGCGATACACTTTACGACGTTAGAATGACCACAGGCAATCAAGATATCGTTATTGGTGCAACGAATGGAAAAGCGATCCGGTTTAACGAAACCGACGCGCGCCCGATGGGACGCGTTGCGCGCGGTGTGCGCGGAATCGCGTTAGAAGAAGACGCTGTTGTGGTTGGGATGGCCATTGTTGATGAAACTGCTCATCAGGTGCTTGTTGTGACAGAAAATGGGTATGGTAAACGATCGAAAATTGAACTTTACCGTACACAAAAGCGTGGTGGAAAAGGGGTTAAAACCTTAAATGTTACCGAGAAAAATGGTGCTTTAATCAAACTCGCAAGTGTGTGTGGCAATGAGGACTTAATCATCATAACGAATAAAGGAATGATGATCCGGCTTCCAATCGAACAAATTTCATTGTCAACGCGAGCAACACAAGGCGTTCGACTCATGCGTTTGAATGGCGAACAAAAAGTCGTCACGGTTGAAGTTGTCCCAAAAGAAGAAAACGGCGATGATGAAACCATGGAAATGGCTTCAGTAGAGGATATTAACGAAAATAGTGATAGTCTTGCTGAACCGCATGAAGCAGTAAAACAGGATGAAAGTACGATTGATACTTTAGAAGCAACCCCTGAAGAGACAATACAACACACCGATTCACCAATAACGCCTGAAGAAAAAACAGAAAACACTGATTCTGATGAAAAGCGGGAAACGTCTTCAATACATGATTTTGAAGAAGAATCCACCGCAACACCCATACAGGAAATTGATGAAGAGGATGTCGAAAATCCAAACAGTGAAGCAAGCACGCAAGCAGAATCTGAAAAGTTCCTCGTAAAAGAAGATAAGACCCCTTCTGAACCAACAAAGACCAACGCAGAGAGTAAGACAGGGGAAACCGCTAAAAAAGAAGGTTTTGAGCCTTCTGATGGACAGCTTAATGATTCAAAACCTGATGCTGAAGGTGCTTCTGAAGATCAAAACGAAGAAGAAGAAAATGATCAAAAGCCTGTTCAACCAACATTAAACTTATTTGACGATTAGCTTTGATTGACAAAAGCAGGCCCCTTTGATACACTCAAATTATAATACGTTGAAGAGATTAGTCGTGATGAACCCTTTACAGAGAGCCGGTGGTTGCTGAAAACCGGTATGGCAAC
>PWME01000240.1 GCA_003559235.1 Mollicutes bacterium
AAATCAAAGTTGGGAGAAAAATATTCGGAAATTACATGTCGGATTTTCAGTATAATTTGATCGGTGTTATAATCCTCAAATTCAGAATTGTCAAGCGGCACCAATGAGGAAAAAGAGCTGACAACTTTACTTTTGTGATTATCAGAAGCAATCGGTTCATAATCATCTGGATTTACGATATATAGTAATATATTAGCTGTCGCTGTTTTGGATTCATGAAGATCCTCTTTATACCTCTTAGGTATCACCAACTCTTCTTCAAATGAAGAGTACTTCACAAAAAGGCAAAACTTCTCCGTATACTCTTTGATGTCCTGAATACTTTCAATCTCTCCTGAATTAACTTTTTCCCGTAGTACTTTTAATAAAATAAGACAGAATAGAATCTCATTATATTTGTTCTGATTATGCCACTGTCCGGCACTGCCAAAACCATATGGATAAACATCTTCCCGAAGATTTACATCTTGATTGCTTAAAATATGTTTAGCATATCCTTTTTTGGTCTCCGTTCGTTTATCCCTTACAGCATATGTCCAAAGCCACTGTGCATGAGCAAAAACAAGCCTTGGCCCTAATTCTGCACCCTCAAATTGTTCATCAATTTTACTATCGAATGATCGATTTCCCTCCATATAATTCACTACATATCGTTTGTAGCAGTCTTCATAATGATCATCTGAAATGGTTATAGCATCCGAAGTCAAAAAACTTTGTTTATTGAGGATATAAGTTTTAGAAAATTCATCAAATAGCTTATGTACTTCCTCCGTTTCCTTTCTTTTCATATCTACTAAGTTTTAACTATTAAGAACCTCAACTACTCAAATTTAAAAATCCCATAACTGTCCAAACCACACTATCCATCAAAACTCCTTAAAAAGTTCAAAGTGTACCTGGTATCTGTAAAAATTAATATCGTTTGTGACCGATAATGCCCGCCTGATTCGAATGTCATCTTCCAGGGCAATGATAATACCTTGTACTTTTTGATCAGGCTCTGCAAGTTCATGTTTCACGAAGCCCATGTAGCGTTGAACCTGACCGACTACATGATCACTCGCACGGCCTTTTTTCAATTCTACGACTAACAATGTTTTCTTGTCTTTACTAATCGCAAGTATGTCAATGGGACCCGTATCGCTGGGATACTGCTGCCCGACGAGCTCACCTTCATCCTCATAAATATCATACTCTTTTCCCAGAGGAGTATGCTGCCAATTTTGTACCAAGAAGTGTTCCAAATGCTTTTCCAGAGCAAATTCAGAGGGTTCCTCAATGGTATCATCACTGGAAATAATGGTTGGTGGTTTATCACCTCCTATTAACTCTTCGATTTCCTCAGCATAAGTCCCCAGGGCAACAACAGCTCCACTGGCACCCACTGATTTTCGCAGATCTTCACTCATTGCATTGCTTTCAATAATTACCGGATACCATTTTACCGATCTTCGATGTGGAAGTATTCCATCAGGTTTATACCAATAATCTGAGTCAATCTCACCGACATAATAGTTTTGCTGTCCATCAGGACAAAGAACGAGGTCTCCCTGGTTTAATCCCTTGCAGACAACCCAAAGATTACCACACGCCAGGCCAGCGGCTATCTTTGTTTTATCAGGATGACTCTCTAAATAAACAGGTATATATTTATCATTGAACTCTCTCCAATTCTCCGGCAGATAATTACTTAGGTCCTGATTGATACCGTAGTCCAATCCGATAAAGTTATTAGCATAACATTCATCAGCATACTTGCTGCCAGAACCTAACATGACGCGCCTGTAATCTTTCATACCAACCTCGTTCTCCCCGTCAATAACACCTGTATCATCCTCTGCTTAAACTGCGTGTATTTCACCTGCTTTTGGCGGAGAGTTTGAAGTGCCCGAAACATGTCAGACGGAATTTGGGTCATGTATGACATCATTTTATTCAGTTTATAAATATCAGCCATTTCAATTAGAATCTTATGTAGCAAACAATTCCTCAAGCCTCTGAATACCTTGTTCGATTCCTGATTCTGTGAACTCAGGTTTTTCGAGCTTTTTCTTCCACTTGGGTGTTGTTTCGATGAATTCCATTACGGATTGTACATCCGGTTCGCGGCCTTCCTTTAAAATTTCCTGCATCGCCATATCAACTGTGGTAAGCAGCTCTAACTCGCCGCTTTTGCTGTATTGTAATTGATCCAGCCATTGAAGAGAGGCCTCACCATACCATTTTTGAAAATACTCCAGCGCCACTTCAACCTTATTTCCTGTAGTAAAACAATCGTACCCATTGTGTTTTATTTCTTCGATATACCCCTCCTTAATCGCTACACTTTCGCCTCCCTGATAACGCATTTTGGGATTATAGGGACCGGCTGCTTTCTTTTTGTAATTCTCTGTGCTTGCCTGTACATATCGTTTAAGCAGATATACAAACTTCTGATACCGAAACCGATTGAGTTTAAAGTCTCCGGAACCAAACCTGTTTATAACTGCGGAAATGAATACGGCGTCTTCAAAGTTTTCATTTCGCTTCCGGGGCATTTGATGGATCGTTGCCTCTTTTTTCACCAACCTCACCCTCCCCGTCAACAACTCCTGCATCATGCCCTGCTTGATCTGCACGTACTTCTCCCGCTTTTGGCGGAGGGTCTGGAGTTCTCGGTCCATGTCGGACAGAATTTGGGCGATGGCTCTTTGTTCT
>PWME01000016.1 GCA_003559235.1 Mollicutes bacterium
CGGGAACGTGCCGAATTTATGGCCGGCCGGTTCAATGTGGCATTCGCAGATATGGAACATTTGCCTCAACATATTGCCGAAGCCGATATGGTGATCGTTGCTACCGGGTCAAACGAGCCTGTCATTACAATGGATCATATGCTACCGTCTGTCGGGAAAGCCGAATATAAAGTAATGATTGACCTCTCTGTACCGAGAAATATAGACCCGGAAGCAGGACAACTGGAATTTGTGGACATTGTCAATCTGGACATGTTGAGTGATGCCGTTGACCAGGCCTTCCGGACACGTGAAAAAGAAATTCCCAATGTAAAAAAAATTATTGATGAAGAACTGGAAGTATACAGGTATTGGCTCCACGAGCAGAAAGTGGTTCCGACAATCAAGGCGTTGATAGACAAGTTCAATACGATCCGTGACAGGGAAATGGAATACTTCCGCAACAGGATTCCCTCCGAAGATATAGACAAGATGGAAAAACTGACCCGGAGAATTGTCAATAAAATTGCTGCATACGGCATCGAGCACCTCCGTGATCATCACCCTTCAGCAAAAGTGAAAAACATGGTGGAAGATATGTTCAGGCTAAACACGGGGAAAGTAGAATTGAAAGAAAAAACAATATGTTAAATTGATTTCAGGAAAATTCCTGACTATTTTATAAATAAGAGTTATTTATCTTAATATTATAACTTTCAACGCTGAGTCTGCTTCAGGACATGCCTCCTTCCGGTCACAAAACATTATCAGCTTATCCCGGTATCACCCGTCCTGTTTTATGGGCACTGTGTGTTGTAGCTGTGATTTTTATTATCTATGAGATCGTAGAAAATGTCTGGCTACAGAATCTGGACAACAGCACATTACATCAGCTTCACTTGCTTCGGGGAATCTTCACGTCTCTGGTTGCGGCTGTTCTTGTTGCCTGGTTAATTGTCAAAGTCTCCCCATCCCTGTTTGCTCCATCCCTTTCAGCAGATACCCTGATCCGGACAGAACGGCCGTCAGACCAGGAGCGGCTGGACAAATATAACCGCTGGTTCATCCATATGAGATGGATAGCGGTACTGGTGGCATGGGTTCTCACCTTTTTTGTTGTACAAGTAGCCGAATGGCTCCCGATGGATGTCTGGTGGCCCCTTGTTATTACAATCGCCTCTCTGGCTCTGCTCAATCTGGCGTACGAATTTTTTTATCGCAAAGGTCTGTTCAAACAGTATCTGTTGCATATCCAGGCCTATGTCGACCTGATCATATTGGTTATATTATTGCACTTTTCGGGTGGTATCGAAAACCCGCTTTCATTGTTAATGCTCTTTCATGTAATAATTGCGGGCATAGTGCTTAACAGGAGACACTGCTTTGCAGTTGCGACATGGGCAAGCATTCTCCTCGCCCTGGTAGCCGTCGGAGAAGCCACGGGGCTGTTAAATCATTATACATTAACCCTTTTTCCCCATGCCGAACATGGAACTGAACTGGCACACGCCTCTCATCAGCCTCTCTATGTAGTCAGTTATGTGGGACTTCTGACCGTGATTTTTTTTCTTACAGCCTATTTCGTCACCACTCTGGCAGATCGTATCCGTCTGAGTGAACGGCAACTGGAGAAGTTTGCCGACTACACACTTGAGCAACGCCAGCTCATCGAAAAAGCATTGGAAACAACGCATACCGGATTGTGTGTCTGCAATAGCAAAGCGGAGCCATACTGGACCAACAAACGCTGGGAATCATGGTTCGGGAACCATAGCATCGATTCATTTGCAGAAAAACATCAACTAAAAGACCAAACCTGCATCTGCAATATCCTGAAGGATGGAAATACGAAAACGACCGAAATGACGCTACCTGTCTCCGGCAATCAGGATAAATCCAGAACCATTCGGGTTACAACAGCACCCCTGATTGATAAAGAGGGGCGATTTGACCAGACCGTCTCTCTTGCACAGGATATTACCGAACAAAAAAAGGTGCAGAAACAATTGATTCGTGCCGGGAAACTGGCTGCCGTCGGTGAGCTGTCAGGTCATGTGGCACATGAAATTAACAACCCGATCGGTATCATAAGTGCCAAATGCCGCCTTCTGCTCGGTGATCATCCTGAAGAACTCTCTCCAAAAGTTCGAATGGAGATCGAAAAGATGACAGGTGCCGCCGATCGTGTAGCTCATATAGCGAAAGGTCTCCTCTCCTATTGCCGCCCTTCGCCTACACGGCGCATCGAACTTGATATCAGTGCTCCAATCCGGGAAGCGTTGGCAATGATTAAACAGCGTGCAAATGAGACCGGTATAATAATTGAAGACCGGCTTCCCGAAAAGCTGCCGCCGGTCAATGCCAACGCCGATGAGATACAACAGGTTTTTCTTAATCTTTTTCTTAATGCACTGGATGCCATGCCCAATGGCGGAACGCTTCGGATTGCAACCTCCACCGCTGAAAACAACGATATTGACAGGGGCCGTTTGCTTTCCATCGAAGTTCAGGACTCCGGAACCGGTATTCCCGATGATCTAAAAGATCAAATCTTTGAACCGTTTTTCACTACCAAAGAAGAAGGGAAGGGAACCGGACTCGGATTATCCATATGTGCGGGACTGATCCGAAGTCACGGAGGAACCATTGATGTGGATAGTGACCCGGAACGGGGATCACAGTTCAAGATAAACCTTCCA
>PWME01000220.1 GCA_003559235.1 Mollicutes bacterium
CATTGCTTTCTTTTAAACCAAAAAACGTACGTTTTTTAACAGGAAACCCTTTGACGCTACCTGTTGAAAGTAAGACAGCGCGATCAACACATTTTTGATGGTCGAGTAAAAACCGCATCGTTACCACACCGCCTAAAGACCACCCGACGATGTGAAATTCGTCCAGTTTTAAGGCATCCGCAAAGTGTTTAAGATCTTCAGATAAATCGCGTATTGATTCGATGGGTGTAAAGTACGATGAATCGCCAAAACCGCGTAAATCAGGTGCATAGATGGTAAAATTCTCATCCATGTTTTCCATCAAAAGATCCCAGTTGATAGAACTGTTCATGTTGCCGTGTACAAGCAAGGCAATTTGATCGCCCCCTTTGCGCATACGATAGGCAAGGGTTTCACCATTTGGCAGTTCAAGTTCTTTCTTTTCGATAGTTTCCATTTGAGTACCATCCTTTTATAATAATCTATCTCCATTATACAAGCCATAAACATACTTTTCAAATTGCGACTTGAGAAGGCTTATAAATCGTAAAGATTTTTGCTATAATGGATACGATTAGATTGGGGGTGCACGGATGCGCGCTGCTAAAATCATCCTGCTAAGATTTTTTTATGTATTGTTCTTTTATCTGCTTATTTTTGGTGCACTTGTCTTTAAAGCGCATCAGCCACTGCCTTCAGCCCTAAACTATGATGCGCACGCGTTGCTTGAACACGATCACAGGGATGGGTATGCGTATTTATTAGAAGCCCCTGAAGACGCGTTTGATGTGCGGATTGCTTTAATGATGGAAGCCAATGAATCGATTGATGTCTCCTATTATGCGATGCATGATGGGTATTATACCGACGTGTTTTATGCAACGTTGCTTGATGCAGCACAGCGCGGTGTTACTGTACGTTTGATTATTGATGGGTTTGTTGAAGGGAGATTGTTAGGCGATCAAAACCCTATTCAAGTATTGGTGCATCACGATAATATTACGGTTGCCTATTATGAACCGTTTCGCATTTATCGTCCGCATGCGATGCAAAACCGTTTGCATGATAAGTTAATTATTATTGATGGGCACTATGCGATCACGGGTGGAAGAAATATTGGTGCGCGGTTTTTTGAAGAAAATGATGATACAGCGTATGATCGGGATATTCTCATTTATGGTGAAGATAGCCATCCAGCAGTCAATGCCATGCAAGATTACTATGATACTTTATTTGATAGTCCTTATAGCGTGGTAACCCAAAAACGAAACTTAGTGAATTTGGATGAAACACGCGATCATTTAATAGACCTTTTTGAAACAATAGACGCGTCAATCGATCGGGATGCGGTGAAGACTAACATTCACAATAATTCGCATGCGGTTGATGCGATAAATTTTTTACACAGTCCGTTAAACCGTATGATTAAAGAACCTGTCGTTTATGAAACGTTGGTAGAACTTGCAACCTATCATGACACATTGTGGGTTCAATCACCGTATGTTATTTTTACAGAACCAATGCTTACCATGGCCGAAGTATTGCGTGATAAGGACATCGTAATGGTGACGAATTCACCATTCGTCAATCCAAACATTGCGGCGGTGAGTGGCTATATGCGTCAGCGTGAGGCAATTGGTGAAGCGGTAACGCTTTATGAATACCAAGGGCAAGGCAGTTTGCATGCAAAGACCGTGTTAATGGATGACAATATCACGGTAATTGGCTCATTGAATCTTGACCCTAGAAGCACGTTTTTAAGCACTGAAAGCATGGTGGTGGTTGTATCAGAAAGCTTTAATGATGCGGTAAGACAAGCGATGGAAGATCAAATTGAACAGTCCTTAGAGTTTAGTGGTGAACAGTATATAGGGGACGTTGAAGTTGCAGAAGCATCGCACATGAGACGTGCGGTTATACGAATGGTTGGTTGGCTAACATATTTTTTTGATTGGATGCTATAATTGACAAGTTAACCCCTTTCGATTACACTACTTTATATAGAAAGCGAGGGATTCGATGCGATATTTTACAGTATTTATTACAGCGTTACTCATTACCGTTATGCTTGGATGTGCTGGTGAAGCAGCTGTCAATATGGATAATATTGATGAGCATTTAGGGAAAGCAGATGTTCAGTATGTTGATTTGCGTAGCCGTGATGAGATATTAGATGTAGGGATGATTGATGGCTTTACAATGATTCAGTTTTATGAAGACATTGTACAAACCAATATGATCCGCGTACCAGGGAACTTTCAGTTTGGCCCTGATGATATTGTTGATGAGGCATCATTAAGAGAACTGTTTGATGAAGACAAATCCATCTATTTAATGTGCCGAACCGGTGTACGTTCACAGTACATGTATGATGTATTAGTACATTTAGGCTATGAAAGCGTCATTAACATTGGTGGTTATGACGATTATGAGGGTTCGAACCGGGATTACGGTGATCCATTTGAATAAAAAATAACGCTGAAAACGTGCGTTATTTTTTTGTTTGTTTATCATAAGCTTCAATCGTATCCACAATTGTTTTACTTGCAATATCTAACGCGCGTTTGCTCACCCTTTTGGGTGTATCTTCCATTGTGTGATACCCAGCGTCTCGCGCCGCATTGGACCATTTCATTCCAAATAGTGTGGTCGCAGGGATGTTGATGCGACCAAACATCCCAGCATCGGTAC
>PWME01000069.1 GCA_003559235.1 Mollicutes bacterium
ATGAGTTTTACTGGTGCTTAACGAATGTTATGAAAGGTCTTGTGCGTAACGAAATCCCTTATGCGAAAAGTATGTTTGATGTGCACGTGCGTCAAGCGCTCATTGCGATGATGACGTGGTACTGTTTTGCACGCCATGGTTCTTGTATCAATGTTGGGAAATATGGGAAGTGGTTAAAACATTATTGCGATGAAGCGACGTATAAAGCGTTTTTAAAGACGTATGCGGATGGATCGATCAAAGCAATGACGAAAGCAGTCTTTAAAAGTACTGAGCTTTTTGAATCCATTGCACCACGTGTTGCACAACATTATGACTTAACGCGAGATCACCATTCAATCACCCATGTAATTAAGCATCTTAAACGCTTATCTAAAGCGCTTGATTAAGTTTTATTGTTTGTAAAAAGACCTAGATATTATGTATAATAAAGATACCCATCACGTTTTGTGAACGGAGGATGTATAATGCCGCGTGTATTTGGATTTGAACATGGGATATTTTTGGTCATTGTTGGAATTATTATTAGTGTTATCATCATGATTCCTAAAACTCGTATAACCAACAAACATACTAAAATAATCGCTTTTGCACTGCTTGTGGCCATTATGTGGAATCGCATTGCCATCGCATTTTATAATCATACGTTTGCGACTATTCTACCAGGTACTTTTTGCGGGGCAAGCAGTTTAACGTTAGCCTTTGGTGTCCTTATATTGAAACGTAATCACCCGTTCTTTCACAGTGTTGCCTATATTGCATTACTCGGCAGTTTGATTACCATTATTTATCCAGATTTTATTGGCCAAGCAGAATCAGTCTTTCATGGTCGAACCATCTCTGGGCTTGTACACCATGCACTGAGTGTGATCCTCGTGCTCATTTTATTAAAAACAAAGCATTGGCAACCAGGGTGGCATCAGTGGCATTGGACACCGATAGGATTATCTGCTTATATGCTTTATGGATTATTGTTGATTTATGGGCTTAACTATAATAATGCGATGCTTATCCGTGAACCGATTTTAGAAAATACACCACTAACATGGTGAGTTATGGGAATTTTAGTCATGCTTGTACATGCAATCTTTTTAACGATTATTACACAATCACGCCGATGGTCAGTTTCTTTAGGTCATACAGTGGGAAAATAATTGGAGTGAGTGTCATGGAAGAAACAAACGTCTTCATTCGTTCAGAAAACAAACACGAACGCGTCATCATCGAAGCAGCCCCATCACAGGCATCATTAAATGCATTGCGCAAGAAATGGCAAAAGATTCTTGATGCGAGCGCAGAACTACTTGATGTGCCCGCGGCGCTTATTATGCGTTTAACCCCAACGTCAATGCAAGTCTTCACACGCAGTCGCAATCAAGAAAACCCATATCAAGAAGGCGCTGAAGATCATCTTGGTCATGGGCTTTATTGTGAAGAAGTTATCGGAAAAAACAAACCGCTCATGGTTGAAAATGCCTTGAAAGATGATGTATGGGCTAACAACCCAGATGTTGAAGTGGGCATGATTAGTTATTATGGGCTCCCTATAAAATGGCCGAATGAAACCATGTTTGGGACCATTTGTGTTCTTGATCGTAAAACGTTAAATATTGATCAAAAACACCAAGCCATTTTGCATCTCTTTAAAGATGCGATTGAAACGGATTTAGCGAATCTTCATTTAATGGCATCGTTAGAAAAAGTTGCACGCACCGATGCGCTCACAAACTTATTAAACCGCCGTGGTGTTTTTGAACGCCTTGAAGCGGCCGTAAGACGCGCGAAAAAAGCGCAGGCATCCTTCGCGGTTGCGGTATGTGATTTAAATGATTTTAAAGGCATTAATGACCGTTATGGTCACGTAGAAGGCGATGCTGTATTGAAACGCTTTGCGTCGCTTTTAACCCGTAAACGTCCAAAAGATGCTTTTATTGGTCGTATTGGTGGGGATGAATTTGTGATTGCGATGCGTGATAAAACCATGCTTTGTACATTTTTGGATACAGTTGAAGCAGCGGCGCAACGTGATGAGTCTTTAAAGAAATACCCGTTATCATTTTATGCGGGTGTGGCAACGCTTAAAGAAGCTGCCGATCATGATGGCGATCTATACCGTGCTGCGGATTTTGATTTAATGAAAAAGAAACGCGCAAAGCATTCGAGTTGAGAGGAAGATAGTCATGAAAAAACTTCGTAATCGTTTTAAAGCAATGCGGTCAACCTTAAGTGTAAAAACCCATAAAGCACCCCGTTTGTTTATCATTGCGATGATGTTATTTATTAATGTCATCGTTTTAATTATTGCAGCGATGGTCGCATTAATTATTGATGATACATTTGAGACGTTTGTTGAGGCGTTTGCCCTTGGTAGTATCACATGGCTTTTAAGCCCTAACTCGATTATGGTTATCGAAAACCCCCACACACTATTTTTAGCCGTCCTTGTCCTCATCATAGGCATCGTGTTATTTTCAGGGACGATTATCGCGTTAATTACCAATGCACTTAAAGATTACTTTGAGCGTAAGCAAACCTCAAGTGGACGGATTTATTTGAATCAGCATATTGTTATTCTCAACTGGAACAACAAAATTCCTGAACTTGTGGCGGATTTACTCAACGTTAAAGGGTTGGTATCACGTCGATTGTCGGTGCTTATTTTATC